>JAEYYZ010000056.1 GCA_023428185.1 Actinomycetes bacterium | reverse complement strand
AGGGTGCGGACCCGGCATCGGTGGCTTTCGATGCGACCCAGCGTGCCGCTACGGATGGCGCGGATGTGGTGCTCATCGACACGGCGGGCCGCCTTCAAAACAAACAAGGGCTGATGGCAGAACTCGGCAAGATCGTCCGCGTGGCCAGCAAAGTGGCCGTCCCTCGCGAGACTCTCCTGGTACTCGATGCCACCACTGGGCAAAACGGGCTCAACCAAGCCCGAGTATTTTCGGAGGCCATTGGCCTCACCGGCATCGTGCTGACCAAACTCGATGGAACCGCCAAGGGTGGCATCGTGATTGCTGTGCAACGCGAGTTGGGGGTTCCGGTGAAGTTTGTGGGCTTGGGTGAAGGAGCCGACGACTTGGCACCGTTCCAGGCCGACGCTTTTGTCGCGGGGATTGTGGGCGTCTAGCCCATTCCCAGCAAGCACGCGTGGTGCTACTTTTGCGATACCCCAACACTCCGAAGGAGTCGCAATGAGTCAAGCACCCGCAGGGTGGTATCCGCAGCCCGATGGCACCCAGCGGTACTGGGATGGCGCGACATGGACGAACCACATTTCAACCGGCGTTGGCGCCGATGCTGCCGACGCCCCCGCGCCTGAGGTTGCAGCTCCCGACGTTCCGGTGCCCGAAGCCCCCGCCCCCGAGGCCCCGTCCGCCATGGTCGCTGCCGCTCCAGAGGCCCCAGCGGTACCCGCGCCCGCACAGCCATTCGGCGTGCAGGCCACTGGCATCGAATCAGCGCCCAAGAAGCGCAAAGTGTGGCCCTGGCTTGTGGGCGCCGGAGTGGTGATTCTGCTGCTCATCGTGGGCGTCATTGTGGCCGTCACCATGTTCGCCAAGAACGTCATGGACGGGCCCTTGCAGGCCGTTGAGGACTATGACCAGGCATGGCAAAACGTGGACTGCGACCTCATGCAGGGCGCAACCACGGCTGCATTCCAAGAACGCAACGGCTTTGCCGATTGCGCCACCTTTGAGGCCACCGCTCAGCCGTTCGCGGACTCTCTTGGCACGTACACGGTGGATGTCAACTCCACGTCAATCGAGAACAACACCGCAGTGATCGAGGCGGAAGAGACCTGGACAGACAAAGATGGAGGCGTCACCGTCTACACCTACAAGTACACCTTGAACAAGGTGGGCGACACGTGGCTCATCGAGAGCGTCGAAGACATTAGCTGACGCCACGTTCCACACAGTCGCAAGCCCGGGGAGGGGCGCAGATATTTTCGGTCTGCGCCCCTCCCTGAGTGTTTCTCCGCATGCAAGCCCCGGATATCTCCCCGTCTACGCAACACGACTTTTACCTCAGAGAGGTTTTAGTAACGGCGCGGAAACACTTGGGCAGTTCAGCCGAAACAGTTCTGCGGGACTCTCTTGTGGACTAGCCGCGGGGCTAGCGAAAAGGAGAGACAACGACTATGGACAGCGGAAACATCGCTTGGCTCCTGGTTTCTGCGTCGCTCGTGTTGCTGATGACGCCCGGTTTGGCGTTGTTCTACGGTGGCATGTCGCGCAGCAAGTCGGTGCTGAACATGATGATGATGAGCTTTGGCGCGCTCGCAGTGGGTGCCGTCGCATGGGCTCTGTTCGGGTATTCCATCTCCGGTGGTACTACGGTCAACGACTTGTTCGGCGACCCGCTGTACGACTTTGGCATGGTGGACACCATCAACAGTGGTGACGCGCTGGCGATTATCTCGGCGGGCTTTGGTGCCACGTTCGCGATCATCACCGTTGCGCTTATCTCTGGTGCTATTGCCGATCGCGCGAAGTTTAGCTCCTGGCTGGTCTTCGTGTTCGTGTGGGTAATCCTCGTTTACGCACCCGTGTCGCACTGGGTTTGGGGCGACGGCTTTGCCGCCCTTCTTGGCCCTGACGGCCCGTGGTTCGCTAACGTTCCTGGACCCTTTGACTTCGCAGGTGGCACCGTGGTGCACATCAACGCGGGTGTTGCCGGTCTGGTTCTCGCTCTGATCCTCGGCGTGCGCCGTGGCTTTGGCAAAGAGCCCTTCCGTCCCCACAACCTGCCCTTCGTCATGCTGGGTGCTGCACTCCTGTGGTTCGGCTGGTTCGGTTTCAACGCAGGTTCGGCGTTTGCTGCCGACGGCTTTGCAGCCCTCGCGTGGGTGAACACCACCCTTGCTACCGCCGCCGCCATCCTGGGTTGGTTGCTCGTGGAGCGTTTGCGTGACGGTAAGGCCACGTCGCTCGGTGCGGCTTCCGGTGTGGTTGCCGGTCTGGTTGCCATCACGCCTTCGTGCGCATCGGTGGACACCTTGGGTGCCATGATCATCGGTGTCTTCGCCGGTATCTTTGCCGCCCTGGCAGTGGGCCTCAAGTACAAGTTCGGCTACGACGACTCGCTTGACGTCGTGGGCGTTCACCTGGTCGCCGGCCTCTGGGGCACGCTCGCCATCGGCCTGCTTGCCGTGGAGAACATTGCCGGAGCAAACGGCCTGTTCTTTGGCGGCGGATTCACGCTCCTGGGCGTTCAGGCAGCCGCTGCCGGTGTCACGATCGTGTACTCGGGCATTGTCACTGCCATCATTGGATTGGCAATCAAGTACACCATCGGCTTCCGTGTCACTGAAGAGGTAGAGCTTTCGGGCATCGACCTCGCAGAGCACGGCGAGACCGCGTACGAGGAGGCGAAGTAACCATGAAGCTCATCACAGCAATCATCCAACCGCACCGTGTTGACGAGGTTCGCGCCGCCGTCGAGGCAGTGGGCGTCAAGGGTGTGACCGTCTCGGAGGCAGCCGGCTACGGCCGCCAAAAGGGCCACACCGAGGTTTACCGTGGCGCTGAATACACGGTGGACTTGGTTCCCAAGACTCGTCTTGAGATCCTCGTTGACGACGCCGACGCTACGGCTGTCACGGACGCCATCGTGTCCGCTGCTCAGACCGGCAAGATCGGTGACGGCAAGGTATGGGTTGTGCCGGTAGAAGACGTCGCTCGCGTTCGCACTGGCGAACACGGCACCGACGCTCTCTGAACGGCGCACACGCATCATGGGCCGTAACGGCATTGTCCGTGACGGTTCGCACGCTGAGGTCCCGCATCCCCTGGGGGTGCGGGACCTCAAGCGTGAGCGGATAGAACTCACGGCGGATCTCACCGCCGACGGGGTCACGGGCCCCGAGCGCAGGCGCGCGCTGAGTGACCTGGTATTCACGCGCCTCGCGGAACATTACGACGCCGTGGCTTGGGAAGCCGAAGGCCTTGCTTTGGGTGCCGTGGGAAGCATCGGGCGCGGCGATGGTGGTCCGCATTCGGACCTCGACTTGGTGTTGCTGCATGACGGCACGGCACGCGGCAAAGCCACCGCCGCGGACGTTGCTACCCGATTGTGGTACCCCATTTGGGACGCGGGCCTTCAACTCGACCATTCCACGCGCTCGCTCGTGGAGTGCAGGCAAGTAGCCGAAAAAGACCTCGCGGCTGCGGCGGGACTCCTTGATCTGAGGGCTGTTGCCGGAGACGCGCACTTGGTGCAACAGGCACGGTCCGCGATCCTTCAAGACTGGCGGAGCGCCGCGCGCAAGCGCCTCCCCGAGCTCTTAGCCGCTTCCCGTTCTCGCGCCGAACGATCCGGTGAACTGGCGTACCTCATCGAACCGAATATCAAAGACTCACGCGGAGGCACTCGTGAC
>JAEYYZ010000040.1 GCA_023428185.1 Actinomycetes bacterium | reverse complement strand
CCACAATCGCCAAGCCCAGTTCATCACCCCGCTCAAACACAGTGAGGTTGTAGGCGGACGTCCCGTCTACCTTGCGCTCATTGCTCGCGAGCAAGGTCTCGATGGCTTGGGACTTGGCAAGGTTGTGAGCGGTGCCGTAGTTGGTGAAGGCGATGTACCCCGTGTACGCCATGGTGAACAGTTGGAAGATGAAGAGGAATGCCACACCTGGCGCTAGGTACTTGAGTGGGACAGCGCGCTTGGAGAAGTAAATCCAGTCCAAGACCGCGAGCAATACCACCGATGCCGAGAGCACCCCCCACGCCTCTACTCGCCACGCGGCGAGGATGGCCAACAAGCCAAATGCGTTGAGGATGGCCATGATCACGAGCTTCACGAGGAAACCCACGCCAAGCCCTGCCCATCGCGTGGCGTGGGACTCGCGGGGCGGTGCGACTTCTTTGTCGATAGCCATCAGTTCTCCTGCTAGGAACGTTACGCGTCAAACGTGCTGGCCGCATCAGCAGAGCGGGGTGCCTGAAAGGAACACACCCCGCCCTGCTGGCGGTGACGCCTCACCTATGTGGTCAGGCGCTTAAGAGACGGACTAGCCGTCGAGCGATGCCTGGAGGTCGGTGATCATCTTGGACCACGTTGCTTCAGGGTCAGCACCGCCGATGATGGAGGCTTCTGCAGCGTTCCAGAAGTCCCACACCGAACCCATTTCAGGAATGGACGGCATAGGCACGCCACCCTGCGCGGAGGCGATGAAGCCTGCCACGATCGGGTCATCCGAGACCTGGTCCGCCACTGCCGTGTAGGCAGGGATGCGGGGGTCGGCCTCGTACAGGGCCAACTGAGCTTCCTCAGTCGCGATGTAGGTGGTGAGGAACTCATTCGCAAGCAGACCATTGGCGGACTGCGAGCTCACGTAGAAGCCCTGCACACCAACGAACGGAGCGGCAAACTCGCCACCCGCCGAGGGCACGGGGTTCACGGCCACGTTGATGCCTGCCTCTTGGAACGCGGCAATGGCCCACGGACCCTGGACGGTGTAAGCCGCCTTGCCTTCGCTGAACAACGCGGTGTTGATGTCGTAGTTCACGTCGGTGGAGAAGTAGCCAGTACCAGCCTGACCATTCGCGCCCAACCAGTTGGCGAACGCGAGACCCTCGGGGCCGCCCATTCCCACTTCAGAGGTGTACGAGCCGGACTCGTCCTGCACAAACACAGGAGCGCCGAACGAGGTCTGGAACGGGTACGAGGTGTAACCATCACCAGTGGTGCCGTTGACGTTGATGACGAAAGGCATTTCCGCTCCGGACGCCACACCGCGAGCGATCATGTCGTCGAACGACGAAGGAGCCTCAGTGCCCACCAAGTCCACGTTCTGAATCAAGGCAATGGCCTCAAGTGCGTACGGGAGGCCGTACAACTGGCCGTCGTACGTGAACGCCTCAAGGGCAACACTCTCGAACTCGCCGGCCTTGTCACCAAGGTCAACGGGAGCAACCACACCAGCAGTCACCAGGGCACCTAGCCAGTCGTGCGCGCCGATGGTGATGTCAGGTCCGTCGCCGGAGGGAACCTGGGCAATGAAGTCTGCCCTCAAGTCCTCAAAGTTCTTCTCCACCAAGGTGACGGTGGCTCCGGTCTCGGATTCAAACGTTGCCGCCGCGGCTTCCACTGCGGGGTAACGGTTGGCGTCTACCCAGATCACCAGCTCGGCACCACTGCCGGTGGTCTCCACGGGGGCCGACGATGTGGGCGTCTCGGTTGTGCTGCTGCACGCCGCGAGCGTGAGGGCTGAAACCGCCACGATCGCGCCAAGTGCAATTTTCTTGCGCATGGGTTTTCCTTCCCTAGGTGCCGGTTGTCTGGAGGTGCCAGGCCGGCGATTCTTTGTAGTGGCGGGACCCTGTGGTCCCTCCAAGTCATGCAGACGTCGTCGCGGCATCGGGCCGCACAGAGCGATCGCTACCACCTCCTTGACGCTGGGTAGCCGAGCGAATCACTGCTACCTCGCCTGCAGAAATCTCTAGCCCTCCTTCAGCCAACGCTCCAGACAGGATGTCCGTGCCCTCCGCCTGAACGTGGCGCGTCTCGTTGGAGTGGTTGATGGCAAAGGTGTAGTCGTGGGTCTGTCCGTGGCGAGTGACCGTCTCGAGGGCTTGGGCGGGCCTCGGCGGGACGATGCCAGCGTCGTCATACACCCTGTCCATGAGGGGTACTAGGGCTTCCACGCCCAGGCGGGTGCTCACGTACCAGCCGTGCCCGTTGCCGTGGTGGTGGCGAGTGACGGCGGGCATTCCCGATGCCGGTCCCACCACATAGGTGCCCTTGACTTCAGCTCCGCGCACAGTGAGGTGCTCTTGCCATACGTCGGCGTCGAGGTCGTGGCCGTCCACATGGATGAGGCCTCGTTCGCCTTCGCGCAGCGGCAAGAACTCCTCCACCGTCACGCCTAAGACGTCCTTGAGCGGTGCTCCGAACCCGCCCGCGTGCACCTTGTCGTTCTCGTCGACGATTCCCGAGAAGTAACTCACCAGCAGCGTCCCACCACCCGCCACGTAACGTTCCAGGTTGGCGGCATCGTCCTGACGCAACAAGTACAAGGCGGGCGCAATCACCAGCTTGTACCGGCTGAGGTCATGGCTAGGGTGCGCAAAGTCCGTGGTGATGCCATCGCGCCATAAGCGCTCGTAGAAGGCGCTGATCCGTTCAGCGTGGGTGTGGTCAACGGTGGGTCGCCATTCCAAGTCCTGGGCCCAGCAGGATTCGTAGTCGTACAAGATCGCGGCCTCTGCCGTGACCGTGGAACCACGCACTTCCTCGAGGTCCTTCAAAGCGCCGCCCAGTCCCACCACTTCGCGCCACACGCGTGACTCAGTGCCAGCGTGCGGCACCATTGCCGAGTGGAACTTCTCGGCACCTGACCGGCCAGCGCGCCACTGGAAGAACATCACGGCATCGGCCCCGCGAGCCACGTGCGACAAAGCGTTGCGAGCCATTTCTCCCGGGCGCTTGGCTACGTTGCGGGGTTGCCAGTTCACCGCCGAGGTGGAGTGCT
>JAEYYZ010000030.1 GCA_023428185.1 Actinomycetes bacterium | reverse complement strand
GCGGCCTCGGCAGTGGCTGCCGCATTGGGAAGCCTCGACGCCAACGACGTGGCGCTTGCAGGTCAAGGTTTGCGCGACGTCACCCGCATTGCTGCTTCTGAGCCCGGGATGTGGGCCGATATTGCGCGGCTCAACCGCCACGCGCTCGTTTCAACCCTGGAACACATCATCGGGGATCTTGAGGACATCCGTGATGCGGGCGACATTGGTGCTGCGGTCACTGACCTTATCGAGCGTGGACGCATGGAAGTGGCGCGCATTCCCGGTAAGCACGGTGGTAAGAACCGCGAGTGGCATCCCGTGACGGTCATCGTTCCCGATGAACCCGGACGGCTCGTTGCTTTGCTCACCGACACGGCCGCCATTGATGTGAACGTGGAGGACCTCACCATCGAACACTCGCCGCGGCAACCTGTCGGCTTGACTACTTTGTGGGTTCTCCCTGGCCGCGTGGAGCAATTGGTGACAGCTCTCGAGGCCCGTGGCTGGGTGGTGGCGGCATCGTGACTGGCGTCGTTGTAGCGATTGATGGTCCTGCCGGAACCGGCAAGTCAACAGTGGCGCGTGAGGTCGCACGACGCTTGGGCCTCGCCTACCTGGATACCGGCGCCACCTACAGAGTGGGCACCCTTTATTGCTTGCGTGAAGGCGTTGACCTCGCGAACGAGGACGACGTGGCAAACATGGTCGCCACCATGAATGTGGAACTCAAGCTCGACCCCGACTCACCCCTGGTGATGCTTGAAGGAGACGATGTCAGCCGCCTCATCCGCACGGACACCGTTGCTTTGATGGTTTCCAAAGTGGCAACCAACCTCAAGGCACGAGCGGTGCTTGGTGCGTGGCAGCGGGAGATATTGGCTGAGGAGCGTGTAGGTGGCTTCTCGCAAGGCCGGGGAGTGGTCGCAGAGGGCCGTGACATCACCACCGTGGTAGCCACTGACGCCGAGGTTCGCGTGCTCATGACGGCCGCGGAAGAGGTGCGCGTGGCTCGGCGAGCGGGGGAGGGGGCCAATGTCGCCACCGTGCGGGAGGCCGTGTTGGGCAGAGATGCGCAAGACTCCACTGTGGTGGAGTTCCATGTAGCGGCCGACGGTGTGGTCACCTTAGACACGTCGGACATGACCATCGATGAGGCCGTGCAGTTTGTGGTCGATCTCGTCAAGAAGGCGAAGGACGCATCATGAACAGCCCCCACGATCCGCACAATGAGCCTGACTTGGGCGGAGACGTCGCTCTACCGGGGGCGTTTGAACTGAGTTCCGAGGCGCCTATGCCTGCACCGCATGTCTCTGACCCCTCGGAGGAGTTCGACGAAGTCAGGCAAGCGGCGTTGCGCGCCGGTCTGGAAGAGTACGACCTCACCGAAGAAGACTTCGCCGATCTCGAAGGCCACGGCCCCGACACCGAGGAGGCATTGCCCACTCTGGCCGTAGTAGGCCGACCTAACGTGGGTAAGTCCACGCTGGTTAACCGCATCATCGGCAAACGGCTAGCGGTAGTGGAAGACAAGCCCGGCGTCACTCGTGACCGAGTGAACTACCGCGCCGAATGGTCTGGCCGTGATTTCTGGCTGATGGATACCGGTGGCTGGGAGAAGAACGTCACCGGCATCGACCTGTCCGTGGCTCAAGCGGCAGAAGCCGCCCTGGATCTCGCCGACGCCATCATCTTTGTGGTGGACGCAATGGTGGGTGCCACGGCAACTGACGAGCAAGTGGTACGCCTGTTGCGTGCTGCAAAGAAGCCAGTGATCCTGGCCGCCAATAAGGTCGATGGACCTCAAGGCGAATTGGAAGCTGCCGCGCTATGGAACTTGGGACTAGGCGAGCCGTATCCCATCTCCGCACTGCACGGACGTGGCATGGGGGAGTTGCTCGATGCCGCCGTGGAGTCCCTGCCCCAGGAAATGCCGCACGTAGAAACCGTGGTGGACGCTCCTCGTCGCGTGGCTTTGGTGGGTAGACCCAATGTGGGCAAGTCCTCGTTGCTCAACAAGCTTGCAGGTAGTGAGCGCGTGGTGGTGGACGAAGTAGCAGGTACTACTCGTGACCCCGTGGACGAGATCGTCGAGATCGGAGGCAGGCCGTGGACGCTTGTGGATACTGCTGGCATCAGGCGCCGCGTGCACCAAACCAAGGGCGCTGACTTCTACGCGTCCCTACGCACCATGACAGCTATCGAGAGGGCGGAACTGGGCTTGGTGCTCCTCGATGCCTCGGTTCCACTGAGCGAGCAAGACACTCGCGTGATCTCTCAAGTCATCGACGCTGGACGCGCGTTGGTCCTGGTGTTCAACAAGTGGGACCTCGTGGGTGAGGATGAACGGTTCCTACTGGAACGGTCTATCGAGAAGGACTTGGTGCAATTGACGTGGGCGCCTCGTGTCAACTTGTCCGCTAAAACCGGTTGGCACACCAATAGGCTCATCTCTGCCATGGAATTGGCGCTTTCCAGTTGGGACATGCGCGTGTCCACAGGGCGCCTGAACACCTTCTTGGGTGAGCTCGTTGCCGAACACCCGCATCCGGTTCGAGGAGGCAAGCAGCCCAAGAT
>JAEYYZ010000141.1 GCA_023428185.1 Actinomycetes bacterium | reverse complement strand
CCTTGCACTGGGGGCACGTGGTGAGGTTGGCAGCGGTGGTCTTCCACTGCGATCGACGCGAGCGGGTGTTGCTGCGCGACATCTTGCGCTTGGGAACAGCCACGGCTAACTCTCCTTCTCATCGGACAGCGGGATGCGGTCCTTCACAACGTTCAATGCTGACCAACGCGGGTCAAGTACTTCATGTGCGTGATCCGGATCATCCGCAAGCTGTGCACCGCATTGGTCGCACAACCCCGGACAATCTGGCTCACACAGAGGCCTAAATGGTAACTGAGTCACCACGGCATCCACGATGGCCGGTTCAAGATCGATGTTTTCGCCATCGAACTCGTACAAGTCATCCGAGTCGCCGTCTTCCTCCACCTCGGCACCGGGATACAAGTAAAGGCCTTCAAAGTCGGTATCAACGTCATACCGGACCTCGTCGAGGCACCTACTGCATTCACCCACTGCCGTGGCCTGGAAGTTTCCAGAAGCCCAGATACCGTCTGTTACCACGTCCAACCTCACGTTGAGGGTGGCGGTGGCGCCTTCTGGAATCGCGATCACCTCGGTGCCAAGCACCGCAGGGACCGAGACGGTGGTGGACAGTTCGCGTTGCGTCCCCGGCTTGCGCACCAAATCCCTTGCAGGAATTTGGTAGGGGGACGTCACCGACCTGGGAGAGTGAGTCACACGCTCCTCCATCACCTTTCGGTCCTCACGGACCTTGACCCGTGCCGACCGGCTGAGCCAGCGCACAAGTCTACGGGATAGGGGGCCTTGCACTCAACATCGGGCGAGTGAAGCGTGGCGGCCTGGCCTTACGCGCCGCGCAGTGCCTCAATGACGGCCACGTCTACCCCGGTGGGAACGTAAGGCGAAATGTCGCCGCCATGCCGGGCCACGTCTCTTACCAGGGACGATGCTATGTGGGACAAGGCGTTGTCTCCAGTGATGAACACCGTCTCAATGCCAGTGAGCGAGCGGTTCATGATGGCCATGGGCCGCTCAAAGTCGTAGTCCGCTCCGCCGCGCAGGCCTTTGACTATGGCGGTGGCGCCCACGGATTCGCAAAACTCCACCAGCAAGCCGGCCGTGGAAGCCACAGTGACGCCATCCAAATGCGCGGTGGCCTCGGTGGCGAGCCGCACGCGGGTTTCCACGTCCAGCAGTGGTGCCTTGGACGAGTTGGTAGCGATCGCGATGATCACGTTGTCAAACAGCGCGCGCGCCCGCACGGCGATGTCCACGTGACCCAGAGTGACGGGGTCAAATGAACCGGGGAAGACAACGGTAGTCATGGTGTTGCTTGTCACAGGGCCGACGCTACCGGACTCTGGGCGTAGCGACACGTTCGGCAAAGCTCACCGTGGTGTCGCCGTACTGCTTGGTCTGCACCACTTCCAGCCCGCGCGGCCACTCCGGCGAGCCGGAGCGTCGGGCCGCTTCAAGCACCACACTGGCTCCCACCTCAAGCCGCGGCACGAGCGCCTCGAGCACCGCAAGCAAGTCCCCCGGCGGCAGGTCATAAGGCGGGTCAATGAGAGCGAGGCCGTAAGTGTCTTGAATGCGCGTGAGGTACGCGGCGGCGCGCTCCCGCACCACCTCCGCCCGCGTTCCCGCGCCCAAGGTGCGGATGTTCTGTTCAATCACGCGCACGGCAGGCAAAGCGGATTCCACAAACGTGGCGTGCGAGGCTCCCCTGCTCAGGGCCTCAAACCCCAGCGCACCCGAACCGGCAAAGAGATCCACTACCGAGACGCCGCGGATGCTGCTCGCATGGTCGAGGCGACTAAATACGGCTTCACGTACTCGATCCGTGGTGGGACGCGTTCCTGACTTGGGAACCGCGAGCGAGCGTCCCCCAAACTCTCCAGCGATGATGCGCGTCATGGCGATAGCGTACGGCCGGCAGGGCTACACGTTCACGCGTGCCATGACCTCAATGCACGCGCGCGCATTGTGATACGGGCACTTCCATGGACCGATCTTCACCTCGCCGATGGTGCCTACTCGCGGCGTCCGGTCTTGCTCAAGTTCAGCGAACCATTCGCCATTTTCACGGTCGATGACTGACTCCTCGATGAACGCCCACGTCGCGAGCGCCGCGTCCCGGTATCGCACGTCGCTTGTGACCTGGAAGGCGTTGAGCCAGCCAATCACTCCTTCGGCTTGCGGCCACCAATGCTTTTGCGCATTGCGCACCCCCTCAGGGCCTCCCTCGTACATGACTGCGCCGTCGCGGTCCACGCCGTGGGCGAGCACTGCATCGGCAAGCCCCGTCATGGCGTGGAGCACAGCGTCGGCCAAGTCGGGATCGTCGGCCCCACTCACGGTGGTCCAGGTCTCCCAGCTTTGCCACAACAGCCAGCTCGCTTCGATGTCGTGACCGTACGAAATCGTGTCACCCACCACGTGCCATTCCTCATCGAAGAAAAGCGCGCAGGACGGCCACGGTTCTTGTTGGACGATGCGGTGGGTAAGGGCGCGAACCACCTCACCCAAAGCCTCAGCGACACGTGGACTTGCTTGAGCTCGAACCAAGGTTTCGAGGGCCTCCATGACATGGAGATTGGTGTTCATGGACTTGGGAACGTTGAGGTCTTTAGGGCTCAAGGCCATGTTGTCAAGCGTGCCCCACGTCCGTGAGCGAGCCTCGATATATCCGCCACGGCCTCGATCCCGAGTGTGCTTCTCGAGGAGCTCAAACAAGGCCATGGCGCGGTGCAGCGCGTCGTCTTCCCCCGTGGTGAGGTGCCATTGCGCGAAAGCGTAGATCGCAAATGCTTGGGCGTAGACCTGCTTACGGTCCTCGAGAACCTCACCGTCCCCGTTGACGGTCCAGAAAACTCCCCCGTGCTCGTGGTCCCACAGCGGTCCCGTGAGCAAAGCCAAGGCTTGGCGGCCAGTGGCGAGGAGTGAATCCGCTTGGTCAGGCAACGCTTGAGCAGCGGCTGCAAAGGTCCACACCAGGCGCGCTACGAGCACCGCGCTTCGGGGCCCTTCATCGTGGTGGGTGCCGTCATCGTCCACCACTCCTACCAAGCGGCCATTGGGGTCAAAAGCGTGCTCTTGCCAAAACGGCAGGATGCCCGTGCTGAGTTCGTTCGCCATGGCGGCACGCAAACCAGCCAGCGGATCGGGCGGGGTCAAAGGATCGGGCATGGTGACACGCTATCCCGCGCAGCGCGGAACCTGCCTAGTTCTTCTCCAAGAACTCTTCCCGCTC
>JAEYYZ010000083.1 GCA_023428185.1 Actinomycetes bacterium | reverse complement strand
GCGTGAGGATTGGTGAGGTGCACCTCGACGAGCCTTAACCCGCCTGTGGTGACGAGCGCGCATGCATCCCGCAAAGCGTAGGAATAGTGGGTGAAGGCAGCGGGATTGATGACCACATCCCAACCCGAATCCACCGCCTCGTGCAACCAACCCACCAAAGCCGCTTCATCGTCGGATTGGCGAACCGTTGCCTCAATGCCAAGCTCGGCCCCCCACTGCATGATCAATGCGGCAAGTTCGTCATGTGTGGTCGAACCGTACTTCTCTGGTTCTCTGGTTCCCAAGCGGCTCAAGTTGGGGCCATTGAGCACCAGTGCGGTCGAAGTCATGTATTCAGCGTACCCGCGCATCGCTTGCTAGCCCGTGAGTCAACGCCGCCGCGCCACGGCGCGCTCCTAGGATGGGACTCGAGTTCCCTAGGGTCAAGGAGCGCCATGGAACAGGTGTCGATGCTGGTACGTCGGGGCGTGCTGACACCGCGAAGCGGCGAATGGCGCCTGGCCATGGGCGGTACCGCGCTCGGTGTGCTGAGCTTCGCCGGTCAATTTCTTGGACTCGAGCCAGTGGTTCTTCACGCAGTCACCATCGCGGTGTGGCTCGTCCTTGCCTCGCGTCGCTTTGGAGTACTTCTCGGATCCGCTTCCGTGTCAGTAGGTTGGCTCTCCGTGGTGTTCATCGCCTTCACGCTCGCTCCAGCAGTGAGTGTGGACGCTCGGTTGGCTACAAGCGTGCTCCTGCTCGTTGTCCTCGGATCGTCGGTGCCTCTCGTAGTGAAGGTGCCGCCGCGAGAACTGGTCACGCTGGATTGGCGCCTTGCAGCCGCGGCGGGCTCAGGTGGCTTGCTGTGGCTTGCTGGCTTGGCATGGGGGCTCTTGAGCCCGACCGGCGGTGGTTGGTCGTGGGCGATGTATCGCGATTCCACAATGGATTTGTGGGAAATGCGGACCATGATCGACTACAACGGACTCGGCTCGCTCGGCGGTATTACCAACATCCAGCCTCTCACTCACGCCGTGAGTGCTTCCCTCGTCTCTCCTCGAGCCGCTCTGGCGGCTTCTCCCGAGACAGCATCGGCCTTCCTCACAGGCCACGGCTACCACTGGACGCTTAGTATCGTGCTCACTGCGTGGCTCGCCGGCCTCGTGGCGTACCGTGTAGCGCTTCGCGAGGATGGACGCCGCTTATTGCCCTTGGCGGGAGCGGCTGCGGTCTCGCTTGGCAGTGTCGCGTTCCCGCTCACGGGCGTGGCACTTGAACTGGGTCAGATCAATGTGCACTGCATTCTCGTATTGATGCTAGCGAGCGTTTGCGCAGCCTTGGCCCCCCGCGAGTACCTGCCGCTGACATTAAGTGTGCTAGTTGTGGCGCTAGGTCTCCTGAGCGCCACGTGGATATTGTTCGCGGCCGTACCAGGTCTCCTTGCAATAGCGCTCGCATGGAACTTGCGCGGCATGGGACGAACACGCGACGAAATCCTTCAATGGCTACTACCTGGAGTCGCTATTGGGGGGTGGGCGTTCGGCATCTACGGATGGCCGCTAGTGGTGGAGTCCGCCTCAGAACCGTCCACCCGGGAACATCTCGTCACGCAAAGTACGCATTCTCACGGGCAGATGTGGCTCGCCTACAGCAACCCTCATTCGATCCCGCTGTCCGCGGCACTGGCACTTATCACGTTCGCTCTGGGACTGCTTCTGCTAGGGAAAGACCGGCTGTGCTCCAGAGTTGTGCTTCTCACAGTCGCCGGACTGGCCCTAGGCGTGGTTCCATCCGCACTCGCCATGGGCCGCTTCGCCGAGCCGTTGGCGTACTTCCCTGCCAAGCACCTCTTTGTTGCCACGTGGTGCGTGGTGCCCGTCATGGTAGGGAGTTTGATCTTGGTCGCGAGCCAATCCCGACGCGCGGTGGCGGGGGTGCTCACGCTCACGCTAGGCGGTGGAATCTTTGCGCTCGCAACCGCGCATCCAACGCCCTCGCAACGATGGACCATGACGCCATGGGAAGTGGCACAGGGAACCTATTTTGGCTCGCACGACGATGTGGCAGGAAGATTCATCGAATTTGCTTCCCACGACGAGCTTCGGGTCCCATGGAGACTCGACTCGCGTCACGATGCCACCGTCAATCTCATGATGTCGTCAATTGGGCCGGACGTGGATGCCTTTCAACTCCAACCGATGCGGTATGTGTTGCGAACGTACCGGAACGACTTTGCTACGAGTGTGGCGTGCGAACTCGCAGAAGCAGATGTGCGACCTCTGGTTCTCGTGACCATTGATCCATTGCTGGCGAGCGAGGTACGCGAGCAATGCCCCGGTGAAAACATCTCGGTGGAACTGGCGACGCCTAAGAACTAATGGCGTCGTAGGCCGCGGCCAAGAGTGCCGGGTCGGGGCCTTCCAGACGCACCGGATGTCCAATCCCTTGCAGAATCACGAATCTCAAGGTGCTACCGCGCGTCTTCTTGTCCCGCCGCATAGCCGTGAGCAACGCATCCCACCGGCCTGGCGCGTAGGTGACCGGTAGACCCAAGCCCGTCAGAATGGACCGATGCCGCGCCACGTCGTGGTCCGACAACTTGCCTGTAAGGCGCGCCAACTCGGCGGCGAACACCATTCCCACAGAGACCGCCGCACCGTGCCGCCATGCGAATCGCTCCACATACTCGATCGCGTGGCCGAACGTATGCCCATAGTTGAGAATCTCCCGTAGGTGAGACTCCCTCAAATCGGTCGCCACCACATTCGCTTTGACTTGAACTTTGCGCTGAATCAGTTCCTCGACCACGGGCATAGCTGAGGCATCGAGCGGACCGTCCTGACTGAGCGCAGAAAGCACGTCCATGTGAAGTTCGACAAGATCGAGGATGGACGTGTCCGCGATGAACCCGCCCTTGACTACCTCCGCGAGGCCCGCCACGAGGTCGTTCCGGGGTTGGGTCAGTAAGTAGTCGGTGTCGCACCACACCCCGAGCGGCTCATAAAACGCCCCAACAAGATTCTTTCCTTCGGCTGTATTGATCCCCGTCTTGCCGCCCACAGCAGCGTCCACCATCGCTTGAAGGGTGGTGGGCACATTCACCAAGCCGATGCCACGCATCCAGCTCGCAGCGACAAAGCCCGCCAGGTCTGTCACCGCTCCCCCGCCAAAACCCACCACGACATCGGAGCGGCCAAAGTCAGAACGACCCATAACTTGCCAACAGAACGCCAACACCTCGGCGGTCTTCCCGGCCTCGGCATCGGGCACCTCAGCGAGCACCACCGTGCGCCCGGTGTCCGCTATTGCCGTCCGCAACGCTTCGACTTGCTGGGCCATGACAGCGGTGTGCACTATCAGCACTCTTGTGCAGCCTTCAGGAAGTGATTGCGCGCACTGTCGGGCGAGGCTCTCCCCCACCACGACGTCATAAGCCGAGGACGTGGGTACATGGACGATTCGGCTCATGGTGTGGCCTCAACTATCTCGTTGGCAATGCGTTCCGCCCGGATCTGATCCGTGTTCACGGTGATGGTGGCCAGTTGTTCATAGATATGCCGACGGGCCTCCATGAGTTCAGCCCACTGCTTGCGTGGGTTGCCCATGAGGAGCGGTCGCGCGGCGTTGAGTCCGACTCGTTGTGCTGCCGCCTGAAGTGACACATCCAGGAACACCACATGACCACCAGTACGGGCATAGTCTCTCAAGAGCTCTTGAGTTGCGGGATCGAGAATGGCACCTCCCCCTAATGAGAGGACGCCCTCGTGTTCTGCCAGGGCCTTCGCTACAGCTATGGCTTCGAGTTCACGAAAATACGGCTCTCCTTCGTCAAGAAAGATATCGGCAATCTTCTTGCCTGCGGTCTTCTCGATGTCCGAGTCGGTGTCACGTCGCGCCACACCCAGCGCCGCTGCCAGAGCCCTCCCCACAGTGGTCTTGCCCGACCCGGGTGGCCCTATGAGAACGTAGCGAGGGGCCATTACCGCAGTGACCGCGGAATCGAGTCCAGGTAGCTCTCCAAGTTTCTGCGCGTCTGCGCCACTGAGTCCCCGCCAAATTTCTCGAGTAGCGCTTCAGCCAAGGTGAGCGCCACCATCGCTTGAGCCACCACCGCTGCTGGAGCCACGGCACACACATCGGAGCGCTGGTGAATGGCTTTCGCCGCCTCGCCAGTCGACGTGTCGATGGTATCCAAGGCACGCGGGACGGTGCTGATCGGCTTCATCGCAGCGCGAACGCGCAACGGCTCACCGTTGGACATTCCACCCTCAACTCCACCGGCTCTATTGGTACGGCGCGTGACAGTGCCGTCAACGCGTTCGATCTCATCGTGGGCTTGAGAGCCGCGGCGCGCGGCGGTACGGAAGCCGTCTCCCACTTCAACGCCCTTGATTGCCTGGATACCCATCAACGCGGCCGCGAGCTTGGCGTCTAGCCTTCGATCCCAGTGGACGTAACTACCCAGACCCACAGGCACCCCATACGCGATGACCTCCACCACTCCGCCGAGCGTGTCGCCATCCTTCTGACACGCGTCGATCTCTGCAAGCATTGCGGCTGAGCTTTCGGGATCAAAGCACCGAATGGGGTCCGCATCAAGAGCCTCCGTGCTGCCCGCTGGCGGCAATGGGGCGTCGTCAGGGACCGCGACCGTGCCAACAGATACCGTGTGGCTCACGAGGGCGATGCCTGCGGCTTGTGCAAGGAACGCCTCTGCCACAGCGCCCAAAGCCACCCGTGTAGCCGTCTCACGCGCCGACGCTCGTTCCAAGACCGGCCGGGCATCGTCAAATCCGTACTTGGTCATGCCCACAAGGTCAGCGTGGCCTGGCCGCGGGCGTGTGAGGGCGGCTGCACGAGCGCCCGTGAGTTCGGCAGGCTCCACAGGGTCAGCGGCCATCACCACATCCCACTTGGGCCATTCCGTGTTGCCCACCTGGATAGCTACCGGGCCGCCTTGAGTCAATCCGTGTCGCACCCCGCCGAGGAATGTCACTTCATCTTGCTCAAACGCCATGCGCGCGCCACGGCCATAACCGAGACGTCTACGTGCCAAAGCCGATTGAACGTCACTAGACGTGACTTCGACACCAGCCGGCAGTCCCTCAAGGACACCAACCAATGCTTGGCCGTGAGATTCACCCGCAGTGAGCCATCTGAGCATGTGAGACATTCTTCCATGCTCAATGACTTGTGGCTGGCCTCCTCAAAGACCAGCCACAAGGCGCGAGACTATTCCTCAGCGACCCACGGAACGAGCGGTCGCAGAGCGTCACCAGGCTGGGCGTCCGGCACCCTTTCCCCGGTCTCAGGATCGACCGTGGTCTCGTTGCGACCTGGGTCAATACCGCCCGCTTGATCGACAAGGGTGAAGAAGTAGACCTGTACCGTCGCGTCGTAAATACCCTCGCCAGCCTCAGTGTCGGGAGTGATTGTGAAGTTGCTGACCAGGTAATAGCGGTCTTCAGACATCTGCAACTGTGCGATGGCGCGGACGATGCTGGCGTACGACCCTTGCCATTGCATGTCAATCGCTGTGCCGTACAGGTCCTGGAACACCAACGCGTCAGTGAAACTCTGACGACCCACTGCGTAAGCCGAAGGCGCAAGCACTGTTTGCCCAGGCACGACAAGGCCTGGCAGACTCACGGTCTCCGATTCCAGAGTGATCGCCTCCGCCGCAAGGATGCGCGCAATATCTCTACGCACCACCGGAACATTCTCTTGTGGCGTCAACTGTGTCCGGATCTCTTCGATCTGCTCCTCAATCTCGGGAAGTTTCTGAGCTTCGACCCGATACTGAGCAATCCGAAGTTCCAAATTGTCGTTGAAGTTCCGTGCAGCCTCTTCTGCCTCAATGGCCGCGCTACGTGTCGCGAGAGCAGGGCTGATGAGCAAGAAATACGCTGCAGCTGCGATGACGAGCGCGAGGAAAGCCATTCCGGCCATGAAGCCTAGATCGTTGCTCTTGTTCACGCGCTTGCCTCCTCTGGTGTCGGCGACGGCTCTGGTGACGGCGGGGCTACGGCACCCTGCAAACCAGGTACAAACGCGGGCGGCGTCGCATCGGGCAACTCAGGGAAGCCTGTAGGAGTACCGCGATTAGCCATCAGCGCGGCGTAGAACTCCTCGTAGTAGTCCCGCAAAGGCGGGACGTCCGGAGCCCCGGAAGCCTCTTCACCTTCAGTTCCCTCACTCGTCTCTTCTGTCACCCCAAACCACAGCGGCTGGAACCGGAACATCATGCCTTCATAGGTGAGATCCACTGCCCCGTCGATGACCCAAGTCAATGTCCCATCCTCCGCTGCGCCACCTTCCCCTCCTCCTGCGGACTCGTCATCGAGTCGCACGGCGGTGACGCGTGCGCGGTCAAAGAACGGCACGGTGTTGAGAGCATCCTCCACCGCGGAAGCGTCCACCGCAGAAGGCACCGTTGCGGTGAACAGCAGCGTTCCTACAGGGGAGTTAGCAAAAGGCGATGCCGATTGCGCGGGGCTCTGGTTGAACGAAGGCAGGCCCAATTGGAAGGTCTCAATGACGGCAGTGTCGGGCAGAGCCCCTTCCACGCCTGAAAGTAAGAGTGGCCAGAACACTTCCACAGCCGCGCTGTACTGACGAGCAGAATCCCCGTTCGCGAGCACGGCCTTCACGGCATCGACCTGGGAGAATTCAGCGAGCTGAGCGTTGAGAATCGCGGTGCGCGATTCTTCCTCAAGAGCCGCGTCTTGCGCTTGCCGCGCCAGCATGTTCGCGTAGAAATACGCAGCTGCGATGGCAAGGACGAAGACCGACAAGAAAGCGAGTGCCCAAGCACGGCGAGCGCCCCGCTTGCGACGTTGCCCCACCTCGGGGGGTAGCAGATTTACCTGCGGAACTGCAGGAGCCTTGATGTGCGCGGGAATAGTGGTCACTTTGAGTGCACCTCCGCCAACGCGAGCCCCACCGCAGTCGTGATCAACATTTCTTGACCGGCAGTGTTGGCTGCAGCCTTCTTAGACACCTTCACTCCCACAGGCCCAGCACCAAAACTCACGGGAAGCCGACTGGTGCTAGCCAAGTATTGCCCCAGGCCTGGGAGGAACGCACCGCCCCCTGTCAGCACCACGTGCTGGATACTCTGGCCCGGATTGTTGCCCGTGAAGTACACAAAGGTGTTCCTTACACCTTCCACCAATTGGCGCGTGGCTTGGCTCACCGCATCGCGCGCCAATTCTTGGCCGGGCGCTACTTCAGCACTGAGGCCGATAGCGCGCTTGAGCTGTTCCGCATCGCCAACCGGAACCTGCATGGCGCTCACCACGGCATCGGTGGCATCTTGCCCACCCGTGGGCAGAAGACGGACCATTCGCGGCTGACCGCGCTCTGCGATGACGACAGTAGTGACACGCGCACCGACATCAACAAAAGCCACCGTCTGCTGACCCCACTCGCCCGCGGTTTGTGCACGGACCAACGCGAAAGCACTTAAGTCCACTCCGATGGGGCGCAAGCCTGCTGTTTCCACCGCCATGATCGTGGTCGACACGGAGGCTTTCGCAGCACCGACGAGTATCCCGCGGAGCAGTTCGCGGCCATCGTCAACCCGGTGAGCGGTGGGATAGAAATCAAGCAGAGCTTCGTCTGTGGGCATCGGCAAGATCTCAGCAACCTGGAACTGCAGGGAAGTCCGGACTTGCGACATTGGCAAGGCCGGCACCTCCATCTCACGCACTACCGTCCGCGGGCTGCCAAGTCCGACCACCACGTGCTTCTGGGAGAACCCGCCACGGGACCACAATTGCTTAAGCAGGGTCGCGATGGTCTGGACCTCAAGAACCTCGCCGTCCCCTACAGCGCCCGGGGGAACTGGGATAGAGGCAAAGGCAGCAAGGGTGCCGAGAAGGTTGCCCGAACGACCAGACAATTCCACTTCAGCAGCCCGGATATGCGTGTTGCCAATATCAACACCGATCATCCGCGACGCCACGGGTTCTCCCTCCACACGACTGATACGCCCACACTATCGGCACGTTTAGCCCCGGAATCAAGTGCGGGTGACGTATTACGCATCTCGCACTTATCGGACGAACATCCCGTGTTCACTGCACACCAAGAATTCTCAAGTAGCCGGCCGCCAACTCCGAGCCCGCAAGGAGGCCAATCCACGCTCCTGTGAGAAGCGCGGGTCCGTAAGGAATTCGCGTTCCTCGCCCAGCCTTGCGAACAGTCGCAAGGGCAATCACCATCAGTCCACCTACGAGAGGACCGGCGATGGCGCCCACAGCAAGGTTCTCAAGCCCGAGGAACCCCAAAGCCAACCCGAGCAAACCGGCTGTTGTCACATCGCCAAAACCCATGCCCTTGGGGTAGATGAACCACAGCAGCCCGTAGAAACCCCCCAACGCTACGAGACCAATGAGAGCTGTCCACCAGGACGCGCTCTCGCCGCTGGTCCACGCGCACGCCATGATGGCCACTGTCACCGCATATGAAGGCAACACGATGCGATGAGGCAGACGATGGTGCCGCACATCAATCACTGTGAGCGCCACAGAGACGGGTGCCAGGTAAGCAAGAAGCAAAGCCGTGAAGCCGATGCCATGTACCAGGTATACCGCGAGCCACAGGAGGGCTACGGCACCTTCTACCAGGGGGTATTGGGCGCTGATTCGCGTGGAACAGTACCTACACCGAGCGCGCAACACCAACCACGACAGAAGCGGCAGGTTGTCATACCAAGCCAATGTGTGATTGCAGCGCGGGCATGCGCTACGCCCCGTAATCACACCTTTGCCTGCAGGAACACGCGCGATCAGGACGTTCGTGAACGAACCAACAAGCAGACCCGCAATCATTACCGCGGCAAGAACAACCTCGCTAATTTTGCAACTCTTGCTTGCTGACGATGGCAACCTCGAAGCCGACTGCCGTTGACGTGGGAATTGCGAGGTTCACTCCAGGCACTCCCACATGGGTGTAGAAGAACTTGCCGCTCCCCTCGCCCACGGTGACAGCCCGCCCATACAACTGACCGTATGTGTCCGATTTGTTGGGGAAGTTGAGTGACTCGGGTGTGTACACGAACAGCGAGATCGGTTTGTTGACGGTGAGGCCAGTGTCGAACTGGACGTTGCCGGGGTCGTAGTTGACGGAACTGCCGTTGACGGTAATCGGAGTCGCAGTGCGTCCTTCGGTTCCACCACCCCACGGCACGATCATCCACATGCGGTGAGGCTGGCCGTCTCCCGACTTCACCACGAGACCGTTGGATCCGTAAAAGGAGTTAGCGAAGATTGCGACATCTGCGTACAACTCGATGGTCACAGGGTTGTTCGGTTGAAAAGAACAGTCACGCATGTCGAACAACGTAGGTGTGGTAGATCCCGGGAACGGCAATTGCACCGGCGCACTGTTCATGTAACCGGGGATGTAGCAGGGGTTGCCCTTGATCTGCTGTACACGCCAGTCGGTGTTGGGCAACGTGTGGTATCCCCAGGACCTCAAGATGGCATCACCAAATCGAGCTTTGTACTGGCGTTCAAAATTCATTCCGTCGGGCGTGGGCTGCCAATCCGCCAAGTCCAAGTGGATTTGAGGTAGCCCGACAGGTGCAAACTCAGTGAAACCGGTGCACTGGTTGGGCAGGTTGGTGGCGCATGCCGAGCCGCCAATAGTGCTGGTGGACCATGGGTTGCCTGCCCAGGCTTGAATTGGCACAGTGCCATTGACCTTGATATCGCCACCGATGCGCGTGCGGTTGCTCAACGTGAGATTGCCGTTGCGAATGGTCAAGTCGCCGCCCACTTGCCACACGTTGTTGGGCACGGTGCAGCAGTTGGAGTAACCAGTCTTCGCCCACACGTCTCCGCTCGCCGTGCAACCGTTCTGCATCGTCACAGAGCCATCCACTACGTACAGGTCACCCGTGATCTGCACGTTGGTGTTGCACACAAAGTTGCCTTTGTCGATCCATACTCCGGCTGGCGCCGAGGGGTCAGCAGGTAGCAATCTGAAGCCACCACCGGTGCTGATTCCCGTCGCGGCAAAAAGCGCCGCACCCGGGATGGACTCAGATTGAGGGATGAGGTCCACCTTGGCTTGGAAGGTGCGTTGCGGCGCGATTCCAGGGCCAGGGTTAGCGGGAGTGGAAACGGTAGTGATGACCGCGTAGTTGGGGGTCCCCGACAGCACTCCAGCGGTGCAATCAAGCTTCACCTTGGGATTGCCACCCCAATACTCAATAGTCACTTCCACAAGGGTCTCGGTAGGACCTTCGCCCACTGTCATGGGGCTCCAGTCCGGCCCCGGACACGGTGATGTCGTCGCCAGTTCACTCATCATCGTGTCCAAGGCTGATTCCGCCGAGTGCACTTCGAGCGTCCTGATCCGGTCGCGAGCCGTATCATTCGTGACAACAATGGCTTGAGTGAGCACTATGACAGTGATGGCCACACCAATAATGGCCACCGCAACAGCAGCCACAAGGGCGACACCATCGTCGCTTGTGCGCCTGTCTCGCAGCACTTCGGTGAACCGCTTCATGATGCCTCCTCGAACCATTGTCACGGTGTTGGCACCGGAGAGCAAGCAGTGCTGGGCACACTGAACACGGTATTACGACCAGTGATGGTCGTGGAAATGGATGTGGGCTTGCTGTCGTTCTTCTCGCCGGGGTCTTTAAGACGCAAGGTGATGCTCACATACTGAGCCTCAGTATTGCCCGACGCTTCAGAGTTCACCCAAAAAGGTGGCCAGGTTTCGGGGTCGTCGACGTCGATATCTGCAGCACTGGCGGGTGCGACATCCATGGAGATGAGGTTGTGCGCGACCGGGGACCATGGTGTTGCCGTAAGAGGCAAACCGGGCGTCCAAGTACGGAACTCGAGGTCACCAAAAGTGTCAGAGTCGTGATCGATTACCCTCCACTGCGCGCACGTGGCGACACCGCCAGCTTGAGTGTGGATCCGCATGGAGAAGAATGGTGGAACGCCTGAGTCGTCGGGATCCTCATCCGCCGGATCAAGAATCACGTTTCCGGACCGTACTTGGCGGTCAATCTGCGATAGGCCAAGACGCGCCTCTTGAATTGCCTGGGTGCGCGCGACAGAGTCGCGAGACATATTGGTCAGTGTGATCATCACGCTCATGACGATCCCCATCAAGATACTGAAGATCGTCATAGAAATGAGCAGTTCCGTCAGAGACAGACCTCTCTCATCGGCGAGCAAACGCCGGGTTCTGAGAAAGCTACGCAACGGGGGCCTCCCTGTACGCAACATTGGCACTGGGGCCCTCGATGTCCGTCACGGACACAATGGCATAGTTGTCCGCAGGGTCCGGCGTTTGGATCTTATAGGTGACAACAATGGTGATCGCGCCGGTTGAAGCGGAGATCGAGCACGCATCGGTCACACACGTGGCATCGTCGCCAGTAACCGTTGCCGATGCCGCTGAGAAACTGATACTTGCGCTCGCCGTGACCGTGTAATCACCGTTAGTCCAGGTCACCTCTGAGGTGTTCATGGGCGCGATTGCGCTGGAACCAAAAGAAGCCGTGGAATACGCGCCGCCGGTCCACCAACGTACTTGGCCGCACCGATTAGTCGTAGGCGCTGTTGCCTTTTGAGACGTACCTCGTTGTGCCATGACTGTCTCCGTGAAGCCTGAGGCACACGCTGCTCTGCCTTCAATCACTACTAATCCCTCGGGCGCAGCGCTGGCTTGCCACGCTCCGCCGATTGCGATGGTGCCGAGGTTGACTCGGGCCATGGTGCGCGTGGCGCCCGCGGCCACGCAACCCGGCCCGGAGATGGTGGGGTTGCATCCCACCGCCGCGTTGCCGGATGGCGAGGAGGTGTAGCGCGCTACCCAAGCCTGGTCGTTGTTCGCCTGTCCAGCGACCTCCGCAAGGCGGCGTGAGAGCCTAAATACGGTGCCATCAATGTGCATCAAGATGTAGCCAGAGCCTTCTTCGTACGAGGCCCTATTTCCCAGTTCTACGGCCGCACATGACTGACCCGGCGGGATGCCGCTACGGCACGTCGCGGAGGACGATGCCATGGCCGTAGTCGGCCGGTAGTAGTCGGAGCGCGAGGTGAAACTGATGTCCGTACCACCCGCGGACAGCTGCCAAGCTGGCTCCGCGCTCACTGCCTGTGTAAGGTCCGTGGTTCCCACGTGAAGAGGTGTGTTCGACTGCGCCACGTCATTGGTAGCTGTGACCTGGGATATTTTGAACCCACGCGTCCACCCTTCCACGACTGGTTGGGTGTCAGGGTCGTTGTCGTCTTTACTCGTGCCGCCGAACTGCGCTGCAGCCGTCATGGTGGAAACTTGCTGGCTTTGGATGGTAGCGGCGGCGCTCGCAGAACGCATCAGGAGCGAGTGATAGATGTCCCCCGTGCCGTACAGCAGGTTCACTTCGCTCGTGGGATTGATGCCGTCCG
>JAEYYZ010000069.1 GCA_023428185.1 Actinomycetes bacterium | reverse complement strand
GGCGAAGACAACCGCAACGTGGCCCGCTTTGGCGCTCTACTCGCTGGCATCCCCAGCAGCGTGCCGGCCGTGACCGTGAACCGTTTGTGCGGGTCCAGCGTGGACGCAGTGATCCACGGCTCGCGGGCCATTGATTCAGGTGACGCGCAGATCATCCTCACCGGCGGCGTCGAGTCCATGAGCCGCGCGCCGTACGTCATCACCAAACCCGAACGCGGATTCCCTGGCGGCAACCAGACCATGTGGAACACGAGCATCGGCTGGCGCATGGTTAACCCCACCCTGCGCAAGGACTGGACCATCTCCAACGGCGAGAGCGCCGAGAAACTGGCGGACATCTACGGGCTCTCTCGCGAGGCGCAAGACGAGTTTGCCGCGCGCAGTCACGCGCGGGCAGCCGCTGCGTGGGCGGCCGGCGTGTTTGACCCGGAGGTTGTCCAGGTCCCCGGCGCTGAGTTGGAGCGCGACGAGGGAATCCGTCCCGACTCCACCGTAGAGTCGCTGGGCAAACTGGAACCGGCCTTCCGTGCCGATGGCACCGTCACCGCCGGGAACTCTTCGCCATTGAGCGACGGCGCCGCTGCCGTCTTGCTCGCCGCCGAAGGCGCCCTGACCAGCGAACCCCTTGCGCGCATCGCGGGCCGCGGCCTCGCGGGCAACGACCCTGATGTGTTTGGCGTGGCCCCGGTGGAGGCCGCTAACCGCGCGCTCGCGGCAGCGGGCAAGACGTGGGCAGACGTCGACCTTGTGGAACTCAACGAGGCCTTCGCCTCCCAGTCGCTCGCGTGCCTTAACCTGTGGCCGGATCTAGACCCTGAGATCGTCAACATTCACGGAGGCGCGATAGCCATGGGGCATCCACTGGGAGCGTCGGGCGCACGCATCATTAGCCACGCGTCGCATCAACTGGCGCAGCGCGGTTCGGGGGTCGCCGTGGTGGCGATCTGCATAGGCGTGGGCCAAGGCCTCGCCCTGGTTTTGGAGCGGTAACCATGACAACTATCGACGCCGTAGAGCCGGAGACCCTGGCATCGGGCGACTTTGTGCAATCCCTGGCGCGCGGCCTGGCGGTGATCGGAGCGTTCGACGCCGAGCACCAAGCGCTCACCTTGAGCGAGGTGGCCCGACGCGCCAACCTCACCCGGGCAGCGGCCCGACGCTTTCTGCACACGCTACAAACGCTGGGGTATGTGCGCAGCGATGGCCGCGACTTCAGCTTGACGCCGCGCGTGCTGGAACTGGGCATGAGCTACTTGAGCGCGCTGTCGTTCCCCGAGGTGGCGCAACCGCACTTGGAGCGGTTGTCGCACCACGTGGACGAATCGGCATCGGCGGCGATTCTCGATGGACCGGACATTGTCTACGTAGCTCGCGTGCCGACCCGCCGCATCATGAGCGTGCGCATCACGCTGGGCACGCGCTTCCCGGCGTACGCGACTGCGATGGGCCGTGCGTTGCTGGCCGCGCTGCCCAACGCCGAGGTGGAGGCGGTGCTGCGGTCGCGGCCGCTAGAGCAGTTCACCGAGACCACGGTGACTGACCATGCGGAGTTGCTGGCGATCATCGAGCGCGTGCGCGCGCAAGGGTATGCGCTGGTTGATGAGGAGTTGGAGCGCGGGCTGCGGTCCATCGCAGTGCCGGTGCGCGGGCGCTCGGGGATTGTCGCTGCGATCAATATCTCCACGAGCAGCACGCGCGACACCGCGGCGTGGGTGCGCACTACGTACTTGCCTCCGCTGCAGGCCACCTCCGCGGCGATCACGGCCGACCTCAAGCTCGCGCGGCACTAGCCGCACCCACCCGCGCGCCCCTTCACGGCTCCGCACCCGCGCCCCTCCCCAGGCTCACGACTACCCGCGTGACGTCCGCACCCGCGCCCCTCCCCGGGCCGTCCGCACCCAGAATCGCACCAGTTCGCGTCCCCAGAGCCCAAACCACCTCGAGTTTGGGTGCGGACGGCACGCGCGAGGGTGCGGACGGCACGCGGGTGGGCGTGAGAGCGCGTGGCACGCGGGGTTGAGCCCCCTGTCGAATCTGTCGCGCGCCACTCGTGTAGGTGACAAAGTGGGACAGTCCCGCGCGAGAGGAAACCATGACTCAGTACTTGCTTTCGGTCCACCACGACTACTCCAAGCCGCTCTTTGACGAGAACACGGACGTGACCGCGATCTTCTCCGCCGTCGACGCCTTCAACAAGAAGCTCGCGGCCAACAACCAAGAGGTCTTTGGCGGCGGTCTCGAGGACCCGTCCACGGCCACCACTGTCACCGTCCGCGACGGCGCCACCGTGGTCACGGACGGCCCTTACGCAGAGGCCAAGGAGCGCATCGGCGGCTTCTGGGTGATTGAAGCGTCAAGCCTGGACCAGGCGCTAGAACTGGCGACCGAGGCGTCGGCCGCATGCCAAGCGCCCATTGAGGTCCGGCCTTTCCAGCCCAACGAGTAGCAGGCACGACGCCGTGGCTCACTTTCTGCTGATCGCTCATCACGACGCCCGCTCCCCTTTCAACCTCACGGACGACAAGCAGCCCGTCTGGGATGCGCTGGACGCGCTGGATGCGGAGATGACGGTAGCCGGAGTGATCGTGTTCTCGCGTGGCGTGGCGGACCCTGAGGAGTCCTCCACGCTGCGCTTCAACGCGGCAGGAGAGCTCCAGCGCAGCGACGGCCCGTTCCAGGAGTTGGAGCATTGGTTCTCAGGCTTCTGGCTGATCGAGTGCGATTCCCGCGCCGATGCCGAGTCTTGGGGGGCCAAGGCCGCCACGGCCCATCGGTGCGACATTGAGGTACGGCCCTTGCGCCCGCCGCCCGGCGAAGAGTGACCGGCGCGCGAGTGTGACCACCACCCATGAGCAGATCGCCGATGCCTTCCGCACCAGTTCTGGCAAGGCGGTGGCCACGTTGGTGCGCACGTTGGGCAGTGTGGACGCGGCTGAGGAGGCGGTGCAAGACGCGTTTGTGAGGGCGCTTGAGACGTGGCCGCGGGACGGCATCCCGCCTTCACCGGCTGGCTGGATCATCACTACGGCCCGCAACCGCGCGGTGGACGTGTTGCGCCGCGAGTCGACAAGGGATGCGCGTCAGGAGCATTCGTTCAGGATGTTCGGCAGCCTCACCGCGCCAGACCCGGGAGACACTGCGGCGGCCCGCATTGACGAGTCAGTCGAGGATGATCAGTTGCGCCTCATGTTCACGTG
>JAEYYZ010000063.1 GCA_023428185.1 Actinomycetes bacterium | reverse complement strand
AAAAGCCCAGGTATAACGACAATTGTCGGATGTCCAACGAATGTCGCGTTACTGTAGCGGAAACTTTGAAGGCTTCCCCGCGCCAACCGATCCATTCGAAAGGCCCCTCTGTGGTCACTCGCCGCCTCGCGTCCGTTCTGCTCGCCACCCTCGTTGGAGCCATCCTGGTGGCCGTGCCGGCACACGGTGTGCCAGTGACCCAGACCATCGGAGACTTCACGTACCAAGTTGACGACGAGAACGTCGCCGCGGGAGCCACCATCACCGCCTCCACTGCCACCGGCCCCTCGGTAGTGGTTCCCGGCTCGGTCGAGATCAACGGCATCACCTACGCGGTGCGCCAGGTGTACACCGATGTGTTCCGCAACAGGGGTTTGACGTCGGTGGTGGTGTCGGAAGGCGTCGAGTACATCCAGCCGTACGCCTTTGCAGACAACGCCATCACCAGCGTGACGTTGCCGTCCACACTCACGTGGATGAACACCGGCGCATTCGCCAACAACAACCTCGCATCGGTGGACTTGCCAGAGAACCTCAGCAGCATTGGCCCGGGCGCGTTCTTCGACAACGCCCTCACGTCAGTCACCATCCCAGCGAGCGTCACCACCATCTCCGCCCAGGCGTTCAATTCAAATCCAGGACTCTCCGGGATCACCTTTGAGGGCAATGCGCCGCTGCTGAGCCAAGCGCTCGCTTTGGGCCCGGCGACCACACCGATCTACTTCTACGCCGATGCCACTGGCTTCACCACTCCCACCTGGAGCGGTGGCGGTAGCACTGTCTATAGCCCCATAGAAATCGTGCTTGTCACTGTCTCCTTCGACGCTAACGGCCACGGCACCGCGCCAACATCCACCACAGTGCGACCAGGGAACACAGTGGCCGATCCGGGTGCGCTGAGCGCCACCGGCTACGCCTTCAGTGGCTGGTTCACAGCCGCGAGCGGCGGCACCGAAGTGACATTCCCCTACACCGCCACCGCCAACGTGACGTTGTACGCCCAGTGGGACGTGAACGAATACACCGTGACCTTCGAGCCCGGCAACGGGGACTCCGCTACCACGCAGACGGTGGAGTACAACGAAACCGCTACCGCTCCTTTTGCGCCTACCCGCGTAGGTCATTCCTTTAACGGATGGTTCACAGCCGCGAGCGGCGGCACCGAGGTCACCTTCCCGTACACCGTCACCGAAGACGTGACGTTCTACGCGCAGTGGGAGATCCACGACTACACCGTGACGTTTGAGCCGGCCAACGGCGATGCGGCCATCAGCCAGACCGTGGACTACAACGACACCGTGGTCGCACCAAGTGCTCCTTCGCTCGTCAGCCACAGCTTCCTCGGGTGGTTCACGGCCGCGAGCGGTGGCACGCAAGTGACGTTCCCGTACACCGTCACCGGCGACACCACGCTCTACGCCCAGTGGGAACGCGTGGCTGCGAAGGTTACCGCCCCGGCTCAAGCCGCCGCTGGCTCCACCATCACGGTGACGGGCGAGAGCTTCATCCCGGGCGAGACTGTCCAGGTGTGGTTGCTTTCCACTCCCGTGCAGATTGGCACCGCCACGGTGGGCACCGACGGCACATTCACGGTCAACGCGGCTATCCCTGCAAACGTGACTGCCGGCTCACACTCCGTTGAAGTGCGCGGCTCCGTCACCAGTGCCGTGGCCAGTCCCATCACCATCACTTCGGTCCTTGCCCAAACCGGGGCGAATCCCACCGGAACGGCGTGGGCCGCCATTGCCACGTTGATGACCGGTCTCGGACTTCTGCTACTCGGTCGACGCACGGCAACCCTCGCCCGGCTCACCTAGTCACGTAGCCTGCGGGCCGATGTCGGTGATCTCATCACCGGACAAGACTTGAGCGCTCCGGCTTGACTTCGCGCGCGCACCAACTCGTAGCGTCGCGGCATGACAACCTCTCAGCAACCTGTTGGCTCCGGCTTCAACGCCACATCCACTTCCGCCGACGTCATGGCCGGCATTGACCTCACAGGCAAGCTTGCCGTGGTCACGGGTGGGTATTCCGGTATCGGCCTCGAAACCACCCGCGCGCTCGTAGGCGCGGGCGCCACGGTGGTGGTTCCCGCGCGCCGTCCGGACTTTGCGCGCGAGGCTCTCGCAGGCATCGACCGGGTTGAGGTGGCCACCCTCGACCTTGCAGACCTAGAAAGTGTGCGCGAGTTCGCCCGCGACTTCGTGGCTTCCGGAAGGCGCATCGACCTGATGTTTGCGAATGCCGCGATCATGGCAAACCCGCGCACCCTTGTGGGTCCGGGGTGGGAGTCTCAGTTCGCCACCAATCACCTGGGGCACTTTGCGTTGGTTCAGCGCTTGTGGCCGGCGTTGCAGGACAACGCTCGAGTGATCGTCACGTCCTCGCGCGCTCACGCCATCCGCGGCATCAACTGGGATGACCTGAACTTTGAGACGGACTACGAACGGTGGCAGGCATACGGCCAGGCCAAGACTGCCAACGTGTTGTTCGCCGTGGAACTGGACCGGCGGGCCGCTGGCCGTGGAATCCGCGCGTTCGCACTGCATCCGGGGATTATCAAGACTCCGCTGCAACGCCACTTCTCTGATGCGGAGCAGATCGCGCTGGGGTGGATCGATGCCAACGGCAACCCCAACCCTGACTTCAAGTCTGTGGCTCAAGGTGCGGCCACTCAACTATGGGTCGCCACTTCGGCCGCCCTTGAGGGGAAGGGCGGAGTCTTTTGCGTGGACTGCGACATTGCCGCGCCCGATGCCGTGGCTGAGTGGGCCGTGGACACCGCCGAGGCCGCGCGGTTGTGGAGCCTCTCGGCAGAACTCACCGGGCTTGACGAGATTCCAGCTCCTTAGCAGCCAGGATCGAGTTGGTAACGGCAAGTACGCCGTCGTCGTCTAGCGAGGGTGCCACGGCATCGGCGGCCGCGCGGACCTCCGCAGGCGCGTGACCCATGGCGACTCCCCACCCTGCCCAGCGAAGCAGGTCGATGTCATTGAGGTAGTCGCCTACCGCGGCGCACTGGTGCGATCTCCACCCGCGGCGGTCCGCAATGGCCTGTACCACGGTGGCCTTGCTCACGTGCTCGGGTTGGAGGTCCACCACTTCCCAGCCCTCCCAATGCCAGGGCATGACATTGGCGCCTTTGCCCCGAGCGAGGTCGGTTAAGGCGTCAAGTGAGATGGCCTGGGAGGCGATGGCCGCGAATGTGGTTTGCTCTGGAACGCCAGTCCACGGCAAGTGCGGTTCCTGCCCCACGGCCGAGGGCAGCGGCCGCGACAGCGCGTAGCCCTGCCCGGGTTGCTCACATACCAATCCCACCGCTGGATCCGCTTCTTGCACGGCCGTCACCGCGGGACGCGGATCAAAGGTCTCAGTGGCGACCACTCTCCACTCGCCTTGAGAACACACGGCCAAGACAGCGCCGTTTGAGCAGCCCGCCCACAGCTCATCGAGCCCAAGTGACTCGGCAACATCGCCCACGGCGTGCAGTGGCCTGCCGGTGACCAGGATGATCTCTACGCCCGCCGCGTGCACCTCGCGCACAGCGTTGGCGATATGGGCAGGCGGCACGCCTTCCTCAGGCGCGAGCGTGCCGTCTATGTCGAGAGCCAGGAGACGGATCCCTGCAGGGGCTCGTAGCGCAGTCACGCCCCCACGTTAGGGCACGCGCTTGCGCCCGGCAGCCACGCGGGAACATTGAACCGAACAGGGACGTTGAGGACTCACCACTTGCTAGGGAGGCCGCCATGCCAGCAGTCACTGTCCCTGATATCCGATCCGCTCTTAAAGAGCAGGTGAACACCTATGTCGCACAGGGCTATCCGGACTTAGCAGGTCTCAGCGAGGCCCGTTTTCGTGCGCTGGCCGATGACGCAATCAAGGCGGCCGATGCCGCGCCCAGTGGCGTTGACTCCCCCCAAGACGGCCTCCCCGCGCTCCTGGTAGTGACGAGCGCGCTCATCGCTCCTGACTTGCGCGTGGCTTTGCTCCGCCTCGAAGGTTCGAGCCTCCCCGGCATCGTGGACAAGAACCATGACTCCGATGCCCGCAAGGGTCTGTCTCACTACGTGCCACGAGAGGGCGTTGAGATTCCGGAGGCGCCCCTGTACGTGGCACTGGCGGTGGAGCGCGGTGACGAATATCGAGACGTCGCCCCCCGCGACGCTCTGCCTGCGATCGCCTCACGTCACCGTTCGCCACTCACCATTGACGAGGGAATCTCACTTGCGGCGGTAGCTCCCCACCTGCTGGTCAAGAACCACTGCTTCATGCTTGCCGGCTCCACACGCGGAGACAAGCGAGTGCCCGCACTGTGGATCGCCGACAAGGCACCCAAACTGGGATGGTGCTTTGACGGCGTGCCGCACTCTTGGCTGGGCGTGGCATCGGCCGGTAACCGGATCGTGTGACACACCCGCTCTAGGCGGAGGCTAGTTGACCCTCGAGGCGGGCGTAGCTGGCTTCCATGCCATCGACCATGCCGGTGGTCAGGACCATGTCGCGAAGTTCCTTGCTCGGGTACGTGATCACGAGCGTGAGCAGCGTCCCACCATCGACGGGTGTAAACGTGAGCTCGTTGATGGTGTGGGGGCCCTCCATGCCCACCATGGCTTCGGTGGTGACGGCGCGCACGCCGGGCACAAACTCGAGCACCTCGCCCTCAAAGCCAAAGCCCCCCTCTCCGCCACCCTCCGGCTCCCATGCAGTGGTGTGCTTGTCACCCACCGCGAGGCCCACCTTGACCTCCGTCATGACCCAACCATCCGGGCCAGTAAGCCACTTCTTCATGAGTTCCGGGTTGTGGTGCGCTTCCCACACCTGCTCTGGAGTGCCCCGAATGATGCGGCTGGCGCGCACATGCGTGTCGTCGATGATCTGCAACTCGGTGGGGAGTCCAGCTGCAAACGACTTGAGGTCCGCGAGTATCTCGTCCATCTGAGCCATGGACGAGCGCAGCCCCTCTTCCATGCCCATCTCCGCCAATTGCTCCAGCGCCTCCCGCGAGGGGAACGTAGTGAGCGTCGTCACTCGTGAGCCGTTGTCTGTGGCTTCAAACGTGAACAGGCAGTGCAATGCGGGCATCTCCGTGTTCTCCACTCCCGCTTCTACTGCGAATTTGTCGTAGAAGGTCACGCTCTTGTGGGGCTCTACCGCCACGTACTCCCAGATGCCGTGGAACTGCTCCCCATCCGGTCCCGTCATGTAGTAGTGGGATCGGCCCCCAGCGTTGAAGTCATGCCTGGAGAACGTGGCGGGCCAACCGTCGGGCCCCCAGAACTTCTCGAGTTGGCGAGGGTCTGCGTAGGCATCCCACAGACGCGTCACGGGCACGGGAAACTCGGCCACCACCGTCATGGTGAGCGCTTGCGGGTCAGTAACAACGGACGTAATAGGCATGTCGATCGCTTTCTGTGAGGTCGCTTACGTGGGGTCAGTGGCGAGCAAGGCGTCGAGCCTGTCGATGCGTGCACGCCAGATTTGTTCGTAACGGTCCAACAGGGCCTGCACGTGGGCGAGCGTCTCCGGGTTGCCCCGCACCATGCGCTCGCGGCCCTTGGGGTGTTTGGTCACGATGCCTGCTCCTTCCAGCACTGCCACATGCTTTTGCACGGCCGCAAAGGACATGTCGTAGGCCTTGGCGAGTTCACTCACGGAGGCCTCGTGCGAGAAGGTGCGGCGCACAATGTCGCGGCGCGTGGCATCGGCCAAGGCGTGGAAGATCCGGTCTACCTGGGCGTCTGAGAGTTCAGTTTCTACAACCATTTGGTTGTACGTTACGACGCGCGGAGGGCGCTGTCAAGAGATCCCGCTAGATCAAGAGTCGAGTTTCTTCTTTACCCACGCCACCACGGCGTTCGCGTGCCCGTGACCCATGCCGTGTTCCTTCTTGAGAAACTCCACTGCCTCCATGTGGCGGGACTGGGCCAATTGATCTGCGGCGATGTCGATCCACACCTGCATGGGCTGTCCGTATGTCTTCTCAATGGAGGCGAAGTAGGAAGCCG
>JAEYYZ010000015.1 GCA_023428185.1 Actinomycetes bacterium | reverse complement strand
ACAGCGGCGATCTGCTCAAGTGCACGTTCTGCGGCAAGACGCAGAAGCAAGTGCGCAAGCTCATCGCTGGCCCCAGCGTGTACATCTGCGACGAATGCATCGGTCTGTGCAACGAAATCCTGGACGAAGAATTTGCCGAGGCAGTCGAGGCTGAGTTCACGGAACTGCCCAAGCCCCGTGAGATCTTTGAGTTCCTTGGCGAGTACGTGGTGGGCCAAGAGTCCGCCAAGCGGGCGCTCGCGGTCGCTGTGTACAACCACTACAAGCGTGTGCGCGCCGGCGAAATGAAGTCCGCCGAGGACGGCGTGGAAATCGCCAAGTCCAACGTACTGTTCATTGGTCCCACCGGTTGCGGCAAGACGTACCTGGCGCAGACCCTCGCCAAGATGCTCAACGTGCCCTTTGCCATTGCCGATGCCACTGCACTCACCGAGGCCGGCTACGTAGGTGAGGATGTGGAGAACATCCTGCTCAAACTGCTGCAAGCCGCGGATTACGATGTCGAGAAAGCCCAGCGGGGCATCGTCTATATCGACGAAATTGACAAGGTGGCACGCAAGGCCGAGAACCCGTCCATCACACGCGACGTCAGCGGTGAAGGTGTGCAGCAGGCGCTACTCAAGATTCTTGAAGGGTCCGTTGCCGCTGTGCCGCCGCAAGGTGGGCGCAAGCACCCGCACCAGGAGTTCATTCAGATCGACACCACTAACGTGCTGTTCATCCTGGGCGGCGCGTTTGCAGGGCTCGAGGACATCATCTCCTCGCGCGTGGGGCGTAAGGGCATTGGATTTGGCTCGCAACTGCGTGAGGCCGACAACACCGACTTGTTCGCGGAGGTCACTCCGGCTGACCTGCACAAGTTTGGACTCATCCCCGAGTTCATTGGCCGCATGCCCGTTGTCGCGACCGTCTCGCCGCTGGATGTGGACGCAATGGTCTCCATTCTCAGCGAACCCAAGAACGCGCTCATCAAGCAATACCAGCGCATGTTTGAGCTGGATGGCGTGGAGTTGGTCTTTGACGACGATGCCGTTGTCGCGGTGGCCGAGCAGGCTCTGGAACGTGGCACGGGTGCGCGTGGACTGCGAGCCATCCTTGAGGAAGTGCTGCAAGAGACCATGTTTGAGGTCCCTGGACGTGAGGACGTAGCGCGCGTTGTGGTGACCCGCGACGTGGTGATGGACCGAGTGACGCCCGCTTTCATTGCGCGCGTGCTGGAGCCCGGTGCCGCCAAGGAATCGCACCAACCCGCCGCGCGCGCCGCGCGCAAGGCCGACGAAGGGGCCGCGTAGCACCGGATGACTACCAACTTGCCCGATGACATGTTCATCGAGAACGCTAATGTGCCCGGAATGATCTCGGACTCTGACACCCGGCTGCAGCCTGGGCTTGGGGGGCCCGGGTCTGGGCAGCTTGGCTCGATGCAACCCGGCTCGATGCCACCCGGCTCGATGCGCCCTGCAGCGCAGCTACCTCGCGGTGCCACCGCCGGCCGCACCACTCTGATGCTGGTAGCCGCATTGAGCGCCGTTCTCGCGATTGGTGGCGCGGCGTTCGCCTTCGGGATAATGCGCGACTCCGCAGCCGCGGGACCCCAGACCGTGGACGAGAGGCGTGCAGTAGCCGAATCGGGCGAGTTCCGTGGCGGCGCCTCGCCCGCAGAGCTCTACGACTCCTACTTGGCGATGTCCAATGACGAGTCAATCTTCGAGATCATCCCCCGCACCGATGAAGGCTGGGACTACTTCCGGGCGTTCATGTACAAGCTCACCGACTACAAGACTGCCGAGATGATCGGCGGGCGTCTGGACTCCGCGACTCTCGAGGAAATGTACGCGCTAGAACGGCGATTCCTCGCGCTGGAGGACCTGGAGCTGACAGTGGACATCACGCGCACTGACGGCACCCGCTTCTATCATGATGGCAAGCCCCCCGCGCCAGCGGAGTAGCTACGCCGCCAGCGCCACACCCCCCACACCCCCTGCGGGGCACTCACCGCCGCTTCGCCCCCGCGCCCTCCCCCTGCGGGGCACTCACCGCCGCTCGGAGCCAAGGCTTTCCACAGATTCAACCTTGAGCCCACCATCGAGCTGGAATGTGCGGCACAGTGGCGCGCATGCTTTCAGCCGCGTCCCTCCCTCCCCGCACGCGGTTGCATGCTTGCGTCACGGACCAGGTGCGAGCGTTCACATGGACTGAACTCGTCGAGATCGCCAGCGAATCTGCGGTGCGGCGCCTCACCGCATCGGGCGGGTTGATCCGGGTGCTCCCCGGTGTTTACGCCGCACCCCTTCACGCCGAGTCGTTTCACGTTCGTGCGCACGCTGCACTGATATGGGCTGGCGCGGATGCGGCCATCTCGGGATTGGGGGCGCTGTTCTTGTGGGGAATACTCGACGAGCCGCCGGATCGCATCGAGATCATGGTGCGGCACGGTTGGCATAAACGCGCTCCCGGTTGGCTGAAGGCGAGGCGTGCGACATTCCCGGTCGATGTCCAGTCCCT
>JAEYYZ010000183.1 GCA_023428185.1 Actinomycetes bacterium | reverse complement strand
CCATGGCACGCGCCACGCATGACGAGAAGGACAAGTACCGCCAGCAAGCGCACGAAGCCGCCGTTGCAGCGCGCAAGGCGGCCGACGCTGCCGCTAAGGCGGCGCGAGAGGCACGGGATTGGGCCCGGCCCCGCGCAGAGCAGGCTTACAAGACCGGAGCACGCAAGGCTAAGCCATACGTGCACCGTGCCGGAGACAAAGCTGAGCATTGGGCCGATGTTGTTCACGGCGCCATCGTTGGCGCGGCCATTCCCGCAGTGATGTCTGCGGTGGACCGCGCGGCCGCCGACCCTGAGGACCGTCGGTCCAACAACACCTGGGCCAAGGTGGGTATCCCCATGGTCATCGCAGCCGCCGTGGGTGCTGCACTCGTGGTGTGGGCGCGTCGCGACCCGCGCCGCGACGAATGGTCCGCGGATGACGAATGGGAGTTGTTTGGCGATGAGGGCGACTTCCCCTCGCGTTTGCGCCACGACATCAACAAGACCGTGGACATCACCACTGAGGCCGCCAAGAAGGGCGCCGGGGCCGTTGCCGGTGCCGCTGCCGTGGTGGGCGAGAAGGCCGCCCCGGTAGTTGCCCAGGTCAAGGACACCGCCGTCGCTCAAGGACGCAAGGTGGCCTCGACCGTCGAATCTGCGCGCTTCCGCGCAGCCGAGGCCATTGATGACGTCGAAGACGTGTGGGAAGACGAAGTTGCTCCGGTCATCGACGAAGTGACCAAGCCGCGTACGCGCTCTACCACCAAGAAGACCGCTTCTTGATACACAGTGTGACCCGCTGAACAGACGAAGCCCCGGCCAACGGCCGGGGCTTCGTTGCTTGGTTCGTTGCCTCTACCAGGCGTGTCACTACCCCAAACCATCACCCAAAGGTGTGTAGCCTCGAGTGAAACCCCTACTTGGAGGCTTTCGCCATGACCACCACCATCACTCGAGTGACCCGCCCCCGCACGGTTGCCGCCGTGTCCGGCGCTCTGTTCGTCCTGGCCATCTCAGGATGTGCTGGCAACGACGAAACCCCCGAACCCGACGCACCTGCCGCGTCTGACGCCAACGTCCAAGCGGAGGTCGAGCCGACCGATCAAGCTAGCCTTGATGAAGCACCCACGGGTCAGTTAGGCACCATCACCGTAGGTTCGACGACGTACAACGTCCTGGAGTCGGTCAATTGCGAATTGATGGAAGCCGATGACTTGGTGGACCGCACCTTCGATGTCATCGCTGTTGCTCAATCGGCTTCGGGCGAGGATGCGCTCTTCTTCGCTTACACGGATGAGCAAACCGGTGCACCTGGAAATTTCATTGACTACCAGGGCCCTGAGGGGACACTGATGACTTCTGTGGGCGACGCCACCTTCGTGGTCAGCGGCGGCAACTTGTCGGGATCCGGCGCGCTCGTTGACGATGCGAACACACAGTCGTTCACGGTGGAATTCAACTTCGATATTCCTAAGGAGCGCGTCGAGTGCTAGTTGCCAGACTGCGCCCGAGTACAGCATCGTCTCGGTCTGTCAGTGGAGCCTAGGGGAATCGAACCCCTGACCTCCTGCTTGCAAAGCAGGCGCTCTACCAATTGAGCTAAGGCCCCTGTGACGGCTAGAAGTCGTCGTAGACCTCGTCCCAGAGTTCGTGTTCACCGCGCTGCGTGAGCATGGTGTACACCACGGCTCCGGCGAACACTGCCGCAGCCAAGAGGAGCATCTTCTTCACTGTAGCTCCTTCATCTAGAACACGTCCGTGGGCCCAGGAGGACTTGAACCTCCGACCTCTTCGTTATCAGCGAAGCGCTCTAACCGCCTGAGCTATGGGCCCGATGCGGCATCAGCCGCGACGCACAAAGATACCCCACCGGTTGACGGTTACTCAAACCGCGTGGGAATCCTCTTTAGTCGTCAGTGAGGGTGACGTACACGCCACCGACCACGCGAGAGATCATGTTGTACAACAGCGCACTGATGGTGGCGAGCCCCGTGAGCAAGAAGACGTTCACCACGGCGATGAGCAAAGTGGCTGACATGACCTTGCTGTACTCCACGAACTGCAAGAAATTGAGTTCCGACTCCTCGGTGAAGAGTCGCGAAATCCACTCCTGGATCATGGCGAAGGTGCCCATGGAGTTGAGCACGTTCCACAGCACGTGCATGGCCACCACGGTCATGATTCCAGCGGCGATCGACAGCAAGAACCCAATCTTGAGCGCAGACCACGCGTCGATGCGTGAGACCAGCACACGTGCCTTGCGGGGTCCGGACGTGGCCTCGGCCTTGCGTGCCTTGTCAGACTTCTCCAGCTGAACCTTGGTGGTGTCCGTTGCCTTGCCGGCGAGGGCCTTAAAGCGATCTGCCACCGACAAGGCGCCACCGGTGGTGGCGGGTGTTGTGGTAGCGGGGCTTGCTGCGGGTGCAGTGGTGACGGCTGCGGTGGCCGCTGTTGCAGTGGTAGCCGCCGCGGTCGAGGGGGTGGGCCTACCACCCAGTGGGGCACCGGTTGGAGTCCCGGCAGGGCTACCTGTGGGAGCAACCTGGGGGCGTTCTGCGGAACGGTTGGGGGAGATTGAGGGCGGAGCCGCGGGCGCTGAAGCCCTGGGGCCCGCGGGCTGTTGCGGTTGACCTGCTACGGGAGAAACCGACGCCGGGGTCGGCTGTTGCCCCGAAGGCACTGCGCCCGTGGTGGGTCGGAACGCGGTGCGCTGCGGCATGGTGCCGGAGGGCTGCCCGTTGGCGGGTTGACCGCCTGCGGGTTGGTTACCCGTGGAGGGCTGTTGGCCCGATTGCGGCAGAATCCCAGCGCGTCGCACGGGTTGGGAACCCGTGGGCGGGGTCGCGTTGGCATTGGGCGGCAAGAAACTCCCGTTTGCGGGGGGCTTCGCGGTGTCGTCCGCGTTCATTACGTCTCCTCTGGCACGCACACTTGCGCGCTCGGGTAGTAAGCCTAACGGAGGCTGGCCGCCAAGGCGCTTCGCCGGCGCATCCCCTGAGTAATCCGACTGTCCAACGTGCGACGGGTGCCTAGTGTTGCGTGCCCAGGACGTGGGGACCTTGGTCACTGTGAGCGTGCCACACCGCACCATAGCCTGCAAGCAGGACGCTATACCCCTGGAGGTATGTAATGAAACTTGTGGTGGTGGGTGGAGTTGCCGCCGGTGCCTCGGTGGCAGCCCGAGCGCGCAGGCTAGACGAGTCGGCCGAAATCATTGTGTTCGAGCGGGGGCACCACGTTTCCTTCGCCAATTGCGGGTTGCCCTATCACGTGGGGGAAGTCATCACCGATCGCTCGCGCTTGCTCCTGCAAACGCCGCAGAGCCTGCGCGAATCGCTCGCCATCGACGTGCGGATCGCCACCGAGGTCTTGGGAATTGACCCCCAAGCCAAGACGGTGGCTGTGCGTGAAGTGGACACAGGCCGTGAGTACACCGAGTCTTACGACAAGCTCGCACTGTGCATGGGGGCCGAACCTGTGCGTCCGGCGCTTGTAGGCATTGACCACCCCGCGGTACACGTGTTGCGAAGCATTGGTGACATGGATCGCATCAAAGGGAAGCTAGACGCCGCTCTGGCGGCCCAGCGTGCCGGGGTGCGAGGTGTCGTCAAGGCCGTGGTGATCGGCGCCGGATACATCGGCCTCGAAATGGCGGAGAACCTTCACCACCGCGGAGTCCGAGTGGACGTGGTGGAGCTTAGCGACCAGATTCTGCCGCCCGTGGACCGAGAGATTGCCTCGCCAGTGGAGCAACACCTGCGTAGTCGTGGCGTGAGTGTGCACTTGTCCACCGCGGCCGCCGCTATCAAACCCCTCGCCGACGAAGGCGGTGAGCGCGCCACCGTAGAACTGACTTCCGGCGCCACACTCTCAGCAGACTTGGTAATCCTTGCTGCGGGCGTGCGTCCGGCGGTGGACCTCGCCCGTCAAGCTGGCCTCAGTATCGGGGAGCGAGGCGGCATCACTGTGGATAGTCACATGCGCACGTCGGATCCCCACATTTGGGCAGCCGGTGATGCCGTGGAGACCAGGCACACGGTACTGCCGAGCCAGCACCTCTTCCCCCTCGCCGGGCCCGCGAACCGTCAAGCACGCGTGGCCGCGGAGAACATTTGTGGCCGGACCACCGAGTACCAGTCCACTCAAGGCACGTCTGTCGTCAAGGTGTTTGACATGGTGGCTGGCGGCACGGGAGCCACGGCGCGGCAGTTGGACGCCGCTGGCGTCACATACCGCGTGGTGCATATTCACCCTTCCGGTCACGCCGGGTACTACCCCGGCACCGCGATGATGCACATCAAGTTGCTCTTCTCGCCGGACGACGGCCGAGTGCTTGGAGCTCAAGCATGCGGCTTCGATGGTGTGGACAAGCGGCTGGACCTGTTTGCGATGGCCGTGCGCGCCGGACTCACGGTCTACGACCTTGAGAACCAAGAGCTCGCCTACGCGCCCCCCTTTGGCTCGGCCAAAGACCCCATCAACATGGCGGGCTTTGTCGCCGCGAACGTGCTCCGGAAAGACCTCGTTCTTTGGTATTCCGAAGGCTTCCCTGCTGCCGTTGCCGGGAGCCGCCTTGTTGACGTCCGCACACCCGAGGAGTACGACGTCTGGCACTTGCCCGGCGCCGAGAATGTGCCTCTTGGAACCCTACGGGCAGCGATAGCCGATTGGGACCGGGCCCAACCCGTGCGGTTGTACTGCGCAGTGGGATTCCGCTCCTACCTCGCGCACCGCATCCTGGTGCAATCCGGCTTTGCCGATGTTGCGACGCTTTC
>JAEYYZ010000165.1 GCA_023428185.1 Actinomycetes bacterium | reverse complement strand
CGCTCAACCCCCAGCGGGTTGGCCTGAGTGCGGTAGTCGCCAAGGAAGGCGTCGCGGTCGGTGTCAAAGCCCACGGGCTCCGCACCCGCCATACCAAACCACAGCTCCTTCCACGCAGTGCGCGTGGAGTTGGCGCGGCGAATCATGCCGTCCTTGTACTCACACACCACCACGTACTGCGAGTACTGCAGGTTCTCCAAGTCTTGGCGGTAGTTCCACTCGTTGGCGAGTTCCGCGTAGGAGAACACCGAAATGGTGCGCGGAGCATCGGTGGTGTTGGTGACCTTCACGGACCAGTACTCAAAGGCCTGGCCCTCGGGGATGAAGAACGTCGCCTCAGACGTGATGCCGCGGTACTCAGAATCAAAGATCGAGTAGCCAAGGCCGTGCCGTACGGACGATGCCTGGGTTGCCCGCCCGTCGGCCGTCAGTTCTGCATCGGGCTCGGAATCCCGGCCGCGCAACGGCTTGCCCACGGGCTGCCACGAGGCGGACCAGAAGTCGCCATCGGAGTCGTCCCGCAAGTACACGAACCGTCCGGGCTCGTCCTGTGGAACGCCATTGAAGCGGAAGCGCAGCACGCGGCCCGTGCCACCGGACTTGTAGAAGGAGTAGCCGCCAGCACCCTGCGTGATGATGCCGCCGTACAGGCGTGACCCCAAGTAGTTGGACCACGAACGAGGAGTGTCCGGACGCGTGATGACGTATTCGCGTGCCTCGTCGTCGAAGTGCCCGTACTGCATGATTCCTCCTTGAAAACCCCACGGTGGTGGCGCCTCAACGTGAGAGCGAAAATGCGCCGTCCGTAAGCCTAGTGCGCTCTGTGCATGCCGCTACCGTCGCCGCTACAGTGATTCCACCTAGACGCGGAGGCGAAGAACGTGGACAGACTCAAGCAAGCAGCCATCAAGGATGTGAAGAAAGCGGAGCGAGACGGCACGCTGCTGGGTCCGCCTATCGACGGACTCAAGCTCATTCGTCCCGTCACGCATGCAGACCATCGTGGAGCCCTGTTTGAGATCTACGACGCAGACACAGACAAGTGGCCAGACCCCGTGGTGTGGATCTATCAAACATCGCTGTACCCAGGTGTCATCAAGGGCTGGTTTGTCCATGATCACAAATCGGACCGATACACGCTTTCCACCGGAACAATTCTGGCGTGCTTCTATGACGGCAGGGAGGATTCACCTACCTTTGGCAACTCTTTCTACGCCACGCTGAGTGAACGCGGATTCCGTCAGGCCTTCATTCCCGCCGGGGTGTGGCATCTGACAGCGAACGTCGGCACCGAAGAAGCGCACCTCATCAACTTTCCCACGGCACCCCACAACCACGAGAGTCCGGACAGGCGTGGCTTGCCGTGGAACACGGACCTCATTCCGCTCGACGTTGCCGCGCTGCTCCCAGCGCAGTGGACGGCTTGAACCTTCGATGAGTTTTGTGCCGTTTGGCGAGCACGCCGACGTCACCCTTGGAGTCGTTGCCTACGGCTCAACAGACCGGCTGCGGGCGTGCGTGGACAGTCTGCTAAGCCACCAATCCGCCGTCCCTTTTGACGTTGTCGTGGTTCTCAATCCCGACGAACGTGACGGCGCTCCTCCACATGGGGACTTTCCCCATGGAGTCCATATCATCACCCCCGACGCCAACCTGGGTTGGGCAGGGGGACTTCACTTGGTGCGCCATGCCACGTCAGCCGAGTGGCTGGGGTGGATCCAGGATGATAGCGAGATCCTTCCTGGGTGGCTAGATGCGCATTGGGCAGTAGCAACCAGTCGGCCCCGTGCGGGAGCTTTGGGCGCGGTGGCGGTGGATGCGCAAGGACGTGCAGTGGGAGCCTCGGGCGGGTGGGCTGAGCCCGGTATGAGCGTGGCAGAATGGAACGCTACCGATCCGTCCCGTTTTGGCGTCGTTCCCGCAGGTGTGGAGGCACGGGATTGGGTGACGTCCAAAGGGATGTTGGTCCGTGTTGCCGCCTGGGACGATGTCGGCGGCCCTTGTGCCAGGCAATACCCACTCAACCACGTGGACAAGGAGTTCAGCATCCACCTGCGCTGCCACGGATGGGAACTGTTTGTTGTGCCTCGAGCCCAGTTGAGCCACTTGCAAAGCCAAAGCGCCCCGGGCTTGTTCCGCAAGTTTGTGGCGCAATGGCACGGCGAGGCTTTCGACCAAAGGTGGGGGGCAGCGGTCCAGGCACTTGCCAAGAACCCCGAGCGACCGGCGGAGCACGACTGTCACCAGCACCTCAACCTTGCCAGCATTGAACACGAATGCCTGGTGGAGGCCTCTCGGATGGTGGTGCCGTTAGGCAAGTATGCGATGTCTCAACTTCTCGAAAGCGAAACGCAACGGCGCGAGGATCACGACACCTACGAGAGTGCGTTGGTAGCGCTCCACCGCGAGTTCACAGAATCAACCTCATGGAAGGTGACAGCGCCGCTGAGGTGGCTTGGTTCGGCGGTAAGGCGCTTGCGGGGAAAGTCCTAACCCAGTTCAGCAGCCATCTCTTTGGACCTGCGTGCGGCCGCGTTAGCCCCAGCAGAAATAGCTCCCTGAAGGCCGGCATCGTTCATGGCTTCCAACGCCGCGAGCGTGGTGCCGCCTGGCGAGGACACGCGCTCGCGCAAAGTCTTGGGGGTTTCTCCTGAGTGCGCGAGCAGGTGCGCTGCTCCCA
>JAEYYZ010000097.1 GCA_023428185.1 Actinomycetes bacterium | reverse complement strand
AGGTCGGCCACGGCCACGGAGGTTGACGTGCCGGTGCGCGGATCGTCGCGGAGTGCTTGGGCTAGCGCCTGCAGTGCCGCGGCGTCTGGCAGGGGCGCTTCGCCCAATGCACCGGCCAAGGCATCGGCACCCGGCGCTGGGTCTATGGATTGAGCCGCCAAAAAGGGCGCTGGAGCGGCGGCCACGGGGTTATCGGTGAGGATTCCAGGGACCATGTCGCGGGCGTCGGCCCAGGCGTAGCCGCCCGTCCCGGTAAGCAGTAGCACCGGTACTACCCACGCCGTCACCACTCGTCTCCGCACGCGCCACCTCCCGTCATGCGTCAGACTAATACCCTGTCATCGAACCCCAACCCGAGGTGCCGCATGGAATTCAACGTCACGATCGAGATCCCCAAGGGAAGCCGTAACAAGTACGAGGTGGATCACGAGACCGGACGGATCAAGTTGGACCGGATGCTCTTCACGTCAACGCGGTACCCGGACGACTACGGATTCATCGACGGCACCCTTGGACAAGATGGCGACCCCTTGGACGCCCTAGTACTGCTGGAGGAACCCACCTTCCCCGGGTGCCAAATCCGTTGCCGCGCGCTGGGCATGTTCCGCATGCGCGACGAGGCCGGTGGAGACGACAAGGTGCTCTGCGTTCCCGTGGGCGACCAGCGCCAGTCGTGGCGTCACGACCTCACCGACGTGAGCGACTTCCACCGACTTGAGGTGCAGCACTTTTTTGAGGTGTACAAGGACCTCGAGCCAGGCAAGTCCGTGGAGGGCGCCCACTGGGTGGGCCGTGAAGAAGCCGAGGCTGAGATTGTGGCGTCCTTTGCGCGAGCAAAGGGCACCGGTTTTGAGACCTTACATCCGTTGCAGCCGCACGGCCACTAGCCCGGCCGACGCTGGGACGGCTTCGCTGATTAAGGCCGGCCCACGTAGGGGATGAGGTTGCCCACGCGCCACGATGCGTCGTAGGCGCGGATTTGAGCAGGCTTGCCGTAGCTGGTGGCCTCTGCGACCAGGCCATCGCCAATGTAGATCGCCACGTGATAGATCTGCGAACTACTACCGCCGGTCCCGTAGAACACCAGGTCTCCCTTGCGCATTTGGGAGATGGGCACTTTGGTGCTCGTGTTGTACTGCCCCTGCGAACTGCGTGAACCCAACGTGATGCCCACGCTGCGGTAGGCAGCCATGGTGATCCCTGAACAGTCGTAACCCGGCCCATTGCCGCCCAGGACGTACGGCGCACCCATGAGCGTCACGGCGTAGTCGGCGGCGCGGCTCGCTTGATCCGCCGTGGATTTCCAGCCGCCAGTGACTTCGCCTGGCGGGGGAGCGGAGCCACCCGAGCCGCCCGAGCCGCCCGAGCCTCCGGTACCTCCAGTACCGCCGGTGTTTCCGCCGCCGTTGTTCTCTTCCCACGCCTGCCTATCCGCCTCGGCACGTGCGGCCGCGAGCCCGGCTTGGCGCTGGCGCTCGAGCTCCACGGACACGCTACGCAGCTGCGCGAGCCTCTCGACGGCGGCAGCGCGCGTGGCCTCAACTTCCGCGACTGCGGCTTGAGCATCACGCTCGGCCTGCTCGGCGGCGGCTAGGGCGTCTTGAGCTTGTTCTTCGGCGACCTTGGCTTCCGCCGCTGCTTGGGCGGCGTTCTCTTGCATCGTGACCGAGACGAGCTCTGCGGCCTTGACTCGTTGCACGCTGTCGTCGGCTTGAGCAGCCGCACGGTCACGCGCTTCAGACCTGATGATCACGTCCTCAAACCCGTCGGCTGTAAGAATTGCCTCTAGGGACCCCAGACTGCCGCCCGCCCGGTATGCCTCCATGGCCACTGCCGCGAGGTCCGCTCGCGCCTCGTTCAGGCTTTCCTCTGCGGCGGCGGCGCGAGCGTTCGCGAGCTCCAGCTTGTGTTGAGCATCGAGCGACGCCTGTTGGGCTTGCACGTACAACTCAGCTGCTCGGAGGGAGGCAACTTCGGCGTCCCGCAGCGCCTGCTCGAGGCTCGCCAACGCGGCGTCCAAGGCATCCACGTCCGATGCCGCGTCAGCCACCGCCGCCCTCGCGGCTTCAATCTCGTCAAGCCCTGGATAGGCGTGAGCGGCAGGGGTGCGGGCCGCTACGGCGCCTGCGAGAAGCATTCCCATGGCAGCCAGCACAGCAAGCGCGCGCCACAGAGCATGGCGGTAGTTGGCGTGAACCATCATGCTTCCCTTCTGCGGCGGCCTCATGGCGATGGTATGTCGGAATTGTCCCCATTGAGAAGGCCCGTGTGGGCTACACCTCACGGACAGCCCGGGAGAGTCCTCCTTGGCAGTATCGACCACGCCTCGCTTGCGCTTGAGGTGCCACGCTCGCTGGGCGACTACTTCTACGCGCGCGTGCCCGTCGCCCTGCGTGCCCTAGTGTGGTGCTCGGCATGGATGACGACGGCATCGAAACAGACGCTTGGGCAGCAGAGACCGGCCCTGGTCTTGGCGCGCCCATCCCGGCATCGGCGGCATGGCGAGAAGGCGACCACCCTGGTAGGCGCCAGTTCTTTGACTTGGGTGACTTGCCACTGGAAGTGGACCCCATGGGCATGTTGCCGGGGGTCAGGGTGGCGTACGAAACCTGGGGTGAGCTCAACTCCGCACGCGACAACGCCATCTACATTGCCCACGCCCTCACCGGCGACAGTCACGTGTGGGGACCCTCCGAACCGGGTCACCACACGGGCGGTTGGTGGAACGCCATGGTGGGTCCTGGCAGGCCTATCGATCCGGCGCGTCACTACGTGGTCTGCGCCAACGTCATCGGTGGGTGCCAAGGAACTACTGGACCGGCATCGGCCCACCCCGAAGATGGCAAGCCCTGGGGTTCCCGCTTTCCCTACGTCACGATGCGCGACATGGTGGCCGCCGAGATTCGACTTGCGGACCACTTGGGCATCGACCGTTGGCGCCTCATGACGGGGCCGTCCATGGGCGGAATGCGTGCCATGGAATGGGCGGTGCAAGAGCCAGACCGTGTGGGTGCCATTGCGCCCGTGGGTTCCACGGCGGCCACCACGGCGGACCAGATCGCCTGGTCTACGACGCAACTCGCGGCCATCCAAGCAGACCCCAAGTTTCGCGGCGGCGACTACTACGACGCTGCGGACGGCGACGGCCCCCACGTGGGCCTGGGCATCGCGCGGATGATTGCGCACACCACGTACCGCTCTGAAGGCGAACTGGGCGAACGCTTTGGCCGTGACTTCCAGGGTGACAGCGACCCCCTGGGCAAGGGTGGCCAGTTCGCGGTGCAGAGCTACTTGGCACACCACGGACGCAAGTTGGCTCGACGCTTTGACGCCAACACGTACATCCGCTTGGTCCAAGCGATTCAGTCCCATGATGTGGGCCGCGGGCGTGGAGGCGTGGAGACCGCGTTGGCGCGGTACACCGGCCCAGCCTTGGTCATTGCCGTGGACTCTGACCGGCTCTACCCGCTCAAAAACTCCCAGCGTATTGACGCCGCACTCACAGGCTCGCACGGAGTCAAAGTGGTGCACTCGCCCGTGGGGCACGACGGATTCCTGGTGGAATCGGGCCAACTCAATGACTTCATTGCGGAGTTTGAACAGTCCCTTTAGCAGGCGGTTTGCTTTCCGCCGATGCTGCGGGCTACTCTCGCAATCGTGTTCCGCCGAATGTGTCGCTAGTCAGCGCACGTCTTGGCGTGCGCCCGTGAAGGGCGCTACCCGCTTCCAGTGAAGCGGTGAGAACCCCCGGGCTCACTTCGCACGTGCCACCTCCGCAGACCTGTCACAGGTCGCGGGCTAGCACTGTGGTCAGCCGCCGTGTGAATCCCAGCCGGTGATGGGTCAAGACCCGCAATTCCCATCAACCGATCAGGAGCTAGACCATGAGCAACGACTGGGCCTTTGAGACCAAACAGATTCACGCAGGGCAAACGCCCGACCCCGCCACCGGAGCGCG
>JAEYYZ010000092.1 GCA_023428185.1 Actinomycetes bacterium | reverse complement strand
CCCAAAGCGGTACTCGATGTCCACCGTCCGCTTGGAGTAGTGGGAGAGCTTCTCTTTGGGGTGCTCGTAGAGGCGTAGGTTCTCCGGCTTGAGGCCAAGGTCCACATACCAGGCCATGCGCGTGTCAATCCACGTCTGGTGCCACTCTTCGTCAGTACCAGGCTTGACGAAGAACTCCATCTCCATCTGCTCAAACTCACGAGTGCGGAAGATGAAGTTGCCTGGAGTGATCTCGTTGCGGAACGACTTACCAATCTGCCCGATGCCAAAAGGCACCTTCATGCGCGAGCTCGACTGGACGTTGGCAAAGTTCACAAAGATGCCTTGGGCGGTTTCTGGTCGCAAGTAGTGCAGGCCGGATTCGTCCTCGACGGGCCCCAGATACGTCTTGAGCATCATGTTGAAGTCGCGCGGCTCGGTCCACTGCCCACGGGTTCCGCAGTTGGGGCACGCGATCTCGGCGAGGCCGCCCTCGGGCGCGCGACCCTTCTTCTCCTCGAATTCCTCGATCATTTGGTCTTCGCGGTAGCGCTTGTGGCAACTCAAGCACTCGGTGAGCGGGTCGGTGAACACCCCGACGTGGCCGGAGGCCACCCATACCTGGCGGGGCAGGATCACCGACGAGTCGATACCCACGATGTCGTCGCGGCTCGTGACCATCGCCCGCCACCATTGGCGTTTGATGTTTTCTTTGAGCTCCACGCCTAAGGGCCCGTAGTCCCATGCTGAGCGGGTTCCGCCGTAGATCTCGCCGCAGGGATAGACGAATCCGCGTCGCTTAGCAAGGGAAATGACATCGTCGAGGCGCGTGGCCATGGGTAACTCTCCTGGGTTGAAGGTCGCCAAACTGTTCGGCCAAGTCTAGTGGCGATAGCGAACACGCTGGCCCGCACTACGCGACCCTTATTGACAATGATTATCACTCGCGTTACGGTGTTTCCATGACCAGATCGCCCGCTCTTCTCGGGGCCGGTGCCGCCGCTTTGCTCCTTCTCACCGGTTGCACCGCCCCGAGTTCCTCTCCCGCATCGAGTCTCACCGTCGCCGCAGCCTTCTATCCGCTCGAATACGTCGCTCGAGCCGTTACCGGGGACGCAGCAGAGGTGATCGTCCTCGCCTCTCCAGGCGTGGAGCCTCACGATCTCGAACTCTCGCCCTCGGTGGTCCGCTCCCTTGCGGAGGCCGACGTAGTGCTCTTCATCGAAGACTTCCAGCCAGCCGTGGACGCCGCGATTGAGAGCACGGGAGCGCGCGGCTTTGACGCGGCCTCTATCATCACGCTCCACGCCGCGGACCATGATCACGGCGACGAGGCGCACAGCGAAGAAGAGGAAGACGGCCAAGCGGAAGGCCACGGTGCACTGGACCCCCACTTCTGGTTGGACCCGTTGCTGCTCGCGGAGTACGCACAGGCGCTCGCCACGGAACTTTCAGTGATCGATCCCCAGAACGCAGACCTCTTTGCCGCCAACGCCAGTGCGCTCACGCAGAACCTCACAGGACTCAACGACGAATTCCAGACGGGTCTCGCCTCGTGCGAACGCGACACCATTGTGGTGAGCCACGAAGCCTTTGGTTACCTCACCGAGGCCACCGGACTCACGCAAGTGGGCGTCGCGGGGATCGACCCAGACACCGAACCTTCGCCCGTGCGCCTGCGCGAGATAGCGGACATCATTCGCGCAACGGGCTCCACCACCATCTTCACCGAATCGGCGGTGAGCGCCACAGTGGTGGAGGCCCTCGCCCAAGATGTCGGAGTCACTACGGCGGTACTCGACCCGCTCGAAACAATCGCGGAGGGCGACGACTACATTGGTGTGATGCATCGCAACCTGGACGCACTGCGCTTGGCCTTGAGTTGCGAGTAGAGCTTCCATGACAAAGCACCACCCGCGTGCCGCCTCGCCTCTCCTTGAGGCGCGGGATGTTCGCGTATCCCTGCAAGGCAACCCGATCCTCCACGGCGTGGGACTAGACGTTGCCCCAGGGGAAGTGGTCGCACTGCTCGGCGGCAACGGGTCTGGCAAGTCCACCTTTGTACGCGCTGTGGTGGGAGCCGTGGAGACCAACGGCGGCACCATTCACTTATTCGGGAAACCGGCCGATGCTGCAGGCAGATTGGGGCTCGGGTACGTCCCTCAACGCCTCACGGCCACAGGAGGAATCTCCGCCACTGCCACTGAAGTGGTGGCATCGGGCCTCCTTAGCCATGGCCGCTTGCGCCCCGGGCGCAACTCCACCACACGAGTGCACCAAGCCCTCGCCACCATGGGCGTAGTTGATCTCGCCAAGCGGGATGTGGGAACACTCTCCGGCGGGCAACAGCAGCGAGTGCTCATTGCACGCGCGCTCGTGCGCGAGCCTCGCCTACTGATCATGGACGAGCCGATGGCAGGGGTAGATCTGCAGTCGCAAGTAGCGTTTGCCCACGCCCTTGGCCATCTCAAAGAAGACGGCGTCGGCATCCTCGTGGTACTCCACGAATTGGGCACTCTTGGTCGCCATGTGGACCGCGCCGTGGTGCTTGAACAAGGGTGCGTGACGTACGAGGGCCCACCGCCTGCGGATCTGGGCGTTCACGCCTTGCCTGGACACGACCACGAACACCCCCACGAAAGCGCTCCGGCACCCCACCCTGGCGCCATTGGATTGGAGGGGCCGTGATCGACCTCCTCCAAGAGCCATTGGTGCAACGGATGCTGCTCGTGGGCATACTCGTGGGCGTAGCGGCGCCGGTAGTAGGCACGTACCTCGTACAGCGCCGTATGGCTTTGCTTGGCGACGGCATCGGCCACGTTGCTTTGGCGGGCGTGGCGGCTGGGTGGCTGGCTGGCTCTGCCGCAGGGTTCACCCATCGAGATGCGCTGGCGGTGCCCGGCGCCGTGGTTTTCGCCGTACTCGCAGCAGTAGCCATCGAACGCATGCGAGCTCGGGGCGCTGCTGCCGACGTGGTGCTCGCGATCCTTTTTTACGGTGGCATAGCCACGGGCGTGCTGTTGATCTCCGCTGCGGGGGGTTCCAATGCCAACCTGCTCGGCTATCTCTTCGGCTCGATTTCCACCGTCACGTGGACCGACGTCTGGATCACCGTCGCTCTCGCCGCCGCCATTGTGGTGGTGGGCGTGGGCTTACGACCTGCTCTTTTTGCGGTGACGCACGATCAAGAATTCGCGCGTTCCACAGGGTTGCCGGTGCCGCTACTCAACATGATCATCGCCGTACTCGCCGCCGTCACCATCACCGTGGCGATGCGTGTTGTGGGCGTGCTACTCGTGAGCGCGCTCATGATTTTGCCCGTCGCCATCGCTCAACAACTCACGCGATCCTTCTCTCGCACTATGGGCCTCGCTATGGGGACGGGCGCGGTGCTCACGCTGGTGGGGATCGCCGTCACCTTGGAGCACAACCTGCAACCTGGAGCGTTGATCGTGGTGCTCGGTGTGGTGGCTTATATTGCCGTGAGTGTGGTGACGCATCTGGTCACCCGGCAAAGGAGACCCTCATGAGTGCGGGACGGCAGGCTCGCGCTCTCGACGGTGAGCCCACGGAGGCCGCTCCACAACGTATGACGCGTCAACGCGCCGCGATACTCGAGGCACTCTCCGCGGGGGATTTCAGGTCCGCACAAGCCTGGCACGACCTTTTGCGCCACCAAGGCTCCAGCATCGGGCTCGCCACGGTGTACCGCACGCTCCAAGCGTTCGCCGAAGCCGGTGAAGTGGACACCGTGATCACAGATTCCGGCGAGACCCTGTACAGGCTGTGTGAGGCCACACAAATGCACCACCACCACTTGCGATGCCGCGTATGCGGCGCTGCGGAGGACATCGACATCCCTGGCTTCGAGACATGGACCGCGGAGATCGCGGCGCAACACGGTTACGCCCACATAGACCACACCGTGGAGATCACAGGCGTGTGCCGAGCCTGTCAGGTCAAGGTTCCCTAGTGGCTGGCGTCCCAGGATTCATTGCCGACGGCCCGTGGTGGGGCCTGTTCTTGTTCCTCCTGTGCGTGGTGTTCTTGCGCGCGCAAGGAACGTACTGGGCGGGCTGGTGGCTCAGGCGCGGCGCTGCACGCGGAACCGAACCCGACTCGCTCGAAGAAGTGGCCCACGAGGAAGACCCGGGAGCGGCGCATCGGCCCACACGCAGGGCGCGCATAGCCAAACGGTTCTCGGGACCCATGTGGGCACGAGCGCAAGCCTTTCTTGACCGCTGGGGCTTCATCGGGATCCCGGCCTCGTTCCTCACCATCGGATTCCAAACCATGGTGAATGCGGCCGCCGGGTTCACGCGCATGCGCTGGGACCTGTACACCGCTGCGATGATCCCTGGGTGCATCGCGTGGGCGGCTCTCTACGCCACGCTCGGGCTTGGCCTTGCGGAAGCGTGGAAGGCATCCCCGTGGTTGTTCATGGGGATCATCGTGGGACTTATTGCGACGGCGTGGGGTCTTACTCGGCTGCGCCAAAACGCCGGTTCCGCTGCGCGTACTCCTCGATAGCCGCCCACAAGTGCGTGCGGTCTACGTCCGGCCACAGCACGTCACTGAACACGTACTCCGCGTAAGCGGCCTGCCACGGCAAGAAATTGCTGGAGCGTTGCTCTCCGCTTGAACGCCAGAACAGATCCACGTCCGGCATGTCAGGCTCGTCCAGATGTGCGGCCACGGTCTTCTCGGCGATCTTGGCCGGGTCCAGTTCGCCTGCTGCCACCTTGAGCGCTATAGCTTGTGCAGCGTCGGCGATCTCCGCACGGCCGCCGTAGTTGACGCACATGGTGAGGGTGAGGACTTTATTGTGGGCGGTGAGACGCTCGGCTTTCTCGAGTTCATCCACCACTGACTTCCACAGTTTGGGGCGCCTGCCAGCCCAGCGCACGCGCACACCCCATTCATGCATCTGGTCCCGCCGCCCACGGATCACGTCGCGGTTAAAGCCCATGAGGAACCGCACCTCTTCAGGGCTGCGCTTCCAGTTCTCGGTGCTGAACGCGTACGCCGTGACATGGGTGACGCCAACCTCAATGGCACCGGCGATCACGTCGAGTAGAGCTCCTTCTCCTCTCGCGTGACCCTCAGTACGGGGCAGCCCGCGGTCTTTGGCCCACCTGCCGTTTCCGTCCATGACCACAGCGACGTGCTTGGGTACTGCCGATGCCGGGAGTGAGGGGGGCGTGGCGCCCGACGGGTGCGGAAAGGGTCGGGCTGAGTTCACCGTCCCAGGCTAGTGGTTGGAGTCCGTCGCAGCGTCGGTTCTCTCCACGTGGCCTAGCGACCTGACTTTGCGTTCAATGTGGAACTGGGCGTAGGCCGCGATGATGCCCGCCGCCTCGCGCCGATGCCGGGTGTCTGAGGCATCGGCCTGCGGCCACGTGCCTTCCAGCAAAGCACCGAGCAATAGGAATGTCTCCGGCGCGGGGGCCGCCGCACCGGCTGGCCTGCAGTTCTCGCACACAGCACCGCCCTCGGCCACCGCGAAGGCCCTGTGGGGCCCGGGCTTGCCGCACGTGGCGCACACGTCAAAACTGGGCGCGTAACCGGCAATGGCGAGTGACCGGAGCAGGAACGAGTCCAACACCAAGCCCGGGTCATGTTCGCGCCGACTCAACGCCC
>JAEYYZ010000058.1 GCA_023428185.1 Actinomycetes bacterium | reverse complement strand
CGGCCTGTTCCTTGGCGGCAGGGCGACCCTCGAGTGCCTTTGCTCTGAAGGGCTCTGGCCAACCGCCAGGCGGGTCCCCAAGCTCTCCCCTAAGGAAGCCGATGACGGAGTCCGGCACGTCGTACGACGAAGGGTTCTGGGCAAAGTCGGCAGGGTCTGCGCCTAGTCCAACCAAGTGCAGCGCAAGGTCACCAACCACCTTGGAAGAGGGCGTCACCTTCACCAAACGGCCCAGTATCCGGTCCGCTGCGGCGTACATGTTTTCGATGTCCTCAAACCTGTCCCCCAGCCCCAGAGAAAGGGCCTGTTGGCGCAAGTTGGACAGCTGCCCACCCGGGATCTCGTGGTGGTACACGCGCCCTGTAGGCCCCGGAAGTCCAGATTCGAAAGGAGCGTAAAGCCGGCGCACGGCCTCCCAATAGGGCTCAAAAGCGGTGACGGCGTCGAGGGAAAGGCCCGTGTCACGCTCCCCAAACTCAAGCGCCGCTACCAGAGCGGACATCGACGGCTGAGACGTGGTGCCCGCCATAGCGGCCGAGGCCACATCCACCGCATCCACGCCTGCAGCCGATGCCGCGAGCAGGGTTGCGAGTTGTCCACCGGCTGTGTCATGCGTGTGCAAGTGCACAGGAACATCAAAGCGATCCCTCAGTGCCGTCACCAAGGTGTGGGCAGCCGCGGGTCGCAACAGGCCAGCCATGTCTTTGATGGCGAGCATGTGCGACCCGGCACCTACGAGTTGCTCGGCAAGCCGCAAGTAGTAATCGAGGGTGTAGAGCTTCTCGCCGGGGTCAGTGAGGTTGCCCGTGTAGCACAGTGTGCCTTCGGCTACGGCGGTTCCTGTCTCAAGCACAGCGTCGATCGCGGGCCGCATCTGGTCAAAGTCGTTGAGCGCATCGAACACGCGGAAAATGTCCACACCGGTCTGAGCTGCTTCGGCAACAAACGCTTTGGCGACGGCGTCGGGATAAGGGGTGTAGCCCACCGTGTTGCGCCCCCGTAGCAGCATTTGGATAGGCAGGTTGGGCATCGCTTCGCGGAGCCGTTCAAGACGCAACCATGGGTCTTCACTCAAGAAGCGCATGGCCACGTCGTACGTAGCGCCTCCCCACGCTTCAACGGACAGCAACTGAGGAGTCATCCGTGAGACATGGCCCGCAACTTGGAGTAGATCAAAGGTGCGCACGCGAGTTGCCAGCAGGCTTTGGTGCGCGTCCCTAAAGGTGGTCTCCGTGACGGCCAGTGCGGTCTGGGCCCGCAGATCAGCACAGAACTGGGCAGGGCCCACTTCGCGCAAGCGCTGCAGGGCACCCGCGGGCGCTGGCGCGTCGAGATCAATAGCTGGGAGTTTGCTTGCAGGGCGAACGATAGCGGGCGGTTCACCATGAGGACGGTTGATGGACACGTGGCCCAGGAACTTAAGCATCCTCGTGGAGCGCTGCTGCGACTGAGATACCTCGAGCAGGTCCGGACGCTCCTCAATGAAGCGTGTGGAGATGTCACCGGCTTGGAACTCGGGATCAGCCAGCACCGCTTGGAGGAAAGGAATGTTATTGGCTACTCCTCGAATGCGGAATTCGGCAAGGGCTCGCCGCGCCCTCGTCACGGCGGACGCAAAGTCCCGCCCCCTGCACGTGAGCTTGACCAACATCGAGTCGAAGTGGCCGGTGACGCGGTTGCCGGCCATACCCGTGGCCCCGTCCAGGCGCACCCCAGCGCCGCCAGGACTGCGGTACGCGATGATGAGGCCGGTGTCTGGCTGGAATCCGTTGCTGGGGTCTTCTGTGGTGATGCGCGTCTGAATCGCAAAGCCGTTGGTGCGGATTTCTTCTTGGACGATGCCGAGGTCGGCAAGAGTCTCCCCTGCAGCAATCCGCATTTGCGAACGCACCAAGTCGATGTCCGTCACTTCTTCCGTGACGGTGTGTTCCACCTGAATACGGGGGTTCATCTCAATGAAGACGTGCTTGCCAGCACGTTCGCCCTCGGTGTCGAGCAAGAACTCGACCGTACCCGCGTTGACATACCCAATGGACTTGGCGAAGGCCACGGCGTCCCGGCACAACGCATCCCGAATCGCAGGGTCCAAGTTGGGAGCGGGCGCTATTTCCACCACTTTTTGGTGACGACGCTGGAGTGAGCAATCGCGTTCATACAAGTGGACTACGTTTCCACTGGCGTCGGCAAGTATTTGCACCTCAATGTGGCGAGGGCGTTGCACAGCCTGCTCCACAAACACAGTGGCATCGCCAAACGCAGCCTCGGCTTCACGCATGGCCGCTTTGAGAGCTTCTTCTAGGGCGCCGGGCTCTTCGACGCGGCGCATTCCACGCCCTCCGCCTCCTGCCACGGCCTTCACGAAGACGGGATAGCCAATCTCCGCGGCCTTCTCAGTGAGTGCGGCAATGTCAGTGGACGGCTCGGATGACTCCAGCACCGGAATCCCCGCCCGCTTTGCGGCATCGATCGCGGTCTTCTTGTTGCCCGCCATTTCCAGGACCTCGGCGGGCGGGCCAATGAAGGTGACCCCGGCATCGGCGCAGGCCCGTGCAAAATCGGGGTTCTCAGAAAGGAAGCCGTACCCCGGATAGATGGCATCGGCACCTGAAAGCTTTGCGACCCGAATGATCTCGTCGATGTCGAGGTAGGCACGGACGGGGTGGTCTACCTCGCCAATCTGAAAGGCTTCGTCGGCCTTGAGGCGGTGCTCAGAAAAGCGGTCTTCAAAGGGGAACACCGCCACCGTCTTGGCATCGAGTTCGTAGGCGGCACGGAATGCGCGCACTGCAATCTCAGCCCTGTTGGCAACGAGCACCTTGGAAAACATTGACTTCCCTTCGACGGTGCCTTTATCTTGCCAGGTTTGAGGCGCACCTGTAAGCGAGCCCTTACGGGCGCGGAGCCTTGTTGGTGTTACGAGGCGTTGGAACGGCGCGCGCGGCGTTCGGCGAGCTCGTCGACAACACCATCGGGTAGTTCTGTGGCCTCGCCGCGATCAGCGGGCAGGCTCGCAAGTGAACCCTCGAGTTCACGCCACACACGGCCCAACGCGATGCCAAACACCCCTTGTCCGCCTTGAACGAGGTCGATGACTTCGTCGTCAGACGTGCATTCGTAGACCGATGCGCCGTCTGACATCAGGGTGATTCGTGACAAGTCCTCCACGCCGCGTTCGCGCAAATGCAGCACGGCCGAGCGGATTTGCTGCAGAGAGACGCCGGAGTCCAGGAGCCGCTTCACTACGCGTAGCACCAGAATGTCCCGGAAGCCATACAAGCGTTGCGTTCCGGAACCGGTAGCCGCGCGCACTGTGGGCTCTACAAGACCGGTGCGTGCCCAATAGTCCAACTGGCGGTAGGTAATTCCTGCGGCTTTGCACGCGGTGGGACCACGGTAACCGGCAGTCTCATCAATAGTGACGCGGCCGTCGTCGAACAAGACTCCTTGGTCGCTGGAGAGGACTACGCGGAACGCGTCTGTGTCTGTCACTGCCCCTCCTTCACCTAGTAGTTCAACGTTAGGGTCCATCATCCCCTCGGTCAACGACCGCAGGCTTTCACGGTACCGCGTGTCGCGCGGAATGTGGTGGCGGCGGTCCCCTTCGTGGCACGCCCGCCAGTCACTCCCGTGCGCTTTGCGCTGCAAATGCGGCGAACAGGGCCGATGCCGCGTGGGCTCGGTCGGTAAGAAGCGCGTCCAAAGCCTCGGGGTCCTTGGCAGCGGCGAGACCAGGGCCGCTCCCCCGCGCTTGGTCAATATCACGCAGCGCCGCGGTACGTACCAGCTTCACCGAGCGCACGTCTCCTCCCGTTGCCACGTACTCGGCAGCGGCCGTGATGAGTGAGGCAAGTTGCCTGTCGTACCCCCCGGGAACCGTCTCGATAATGATCTTCTCTGCGCTCAAGTCGAGTACGAACTGAGGCTCCACCCCTGCAAGAGCGGCAAGCGTGGCGGCGCTGACAAAATCAGCCGAATCTTGAGCAAGTTCTCGCGGAGTGATCGCTTGCCGCACATGGCCCGCGTCCAACTGCGCCAACGTCTGCTGGATCACGGACAACGGACGGTAATGGTCACGTTGCTCCCGCAACACGAAGCGCAACCGTTCCACATCAGCAGCGGAATACTGCCGGTAGCCAGAAGACGTGCGAGAAGGGCTCACCAACCCCTGTTTGTCAAAGAAGCGCAACTTGGACGGAGTGAGAGTCGCGAACTCATTGCCGATGATTCGCAGAACGTCACTCACACGCAGCGAAGGCTCGTGCGACAACTGATGAGGCCAACGCGTCCTGGGCGCAGGAGTCGCCACTGTCTCTTGGCTTTCCTGTACGGCGTAGGGACGCCGCGCCTCCATGGCACTCACCTAGCGAGACGCACCTTGGTAGAACGTGAGGCGGTACTTGCCAATCTGTACTTCGTCACCGTCAGTGAGGGGCGCCTCCGCCACACGCTCACGGTTGAGGTACGTGCCGTTGAGGGATCCTGCATCTCGCACACTGAAGTGCACGCCGTCCCGAACGAACTGCACGTGCTCGCGGCTCACCGTGACATCGTCGAGAAAGATGTCTCCGGATACCGAACGGCCCGCCGTGGTGAGGTCTGTGTCAAGCAGGAACCGGGCTCCGGCGTTGGGGCCGTAATGCACGATCAGCAGCGCATGGTCCTCGGCCAAAGCATCCACCGCAGCCTGATCCTGCGGAGCGAGCCGCGCGGGTGGCGCGTCTTCCTGGACGGGTGCAGTGTCAAGTGACATCGTGCGCTCGGCGGGCTTCTCGTCGTAAGTCATGATCGCGCCTCCTCTGCATTCATTCTAGGTGCGCTCGCGCATTCTCGTCTGTGGGGGATGCCCCTGATCCTTGCTGAGAAGCCACGGCCCGCACGTAACCGAGCCCACTCGCCCAGTACAACACCGATGCCGCCACGGCGAGAATGATTGCCACACTGTGCACTGCTGGCCACCGGTCGAACGCCAAGTATGCAAGCGGTAGTGCCACGTACAGAGCGAAGGTGGCGACCTTGCCCATCAACGTCACGCGGGGTGCCGCAGTGCCGCGGGACTTACCCCACAACAAGGCCATTCCCACCACTGCATCCCTTGCCAGCAAGACTGCGACAAGCCACCAAGGGACGATCTCCCGTAAGGCCAGTCCCACCACTACTACGACGGTGAGGATGCGATCGGCAGCGGGATCAAGAATCCGGCCAAGATCGGTGGTCTGGTTCCACTTTCGAGCCAAGTAACCGTCGAGAAAGTCGGTCACGCCAGCGACGGCTAGGACGGCTATCGCCCATCCGTCCCGGTGGGTGACGAGCAGGAACCCAAACACCACAATGAGCGCAATTCTGCTTGCCGTGATGGCGTTGGGAATGTTCCAGTCGCGCATGCACACATCCTAGGGATGCCCGGTGACTGGCTGGCCCGTCCGCCTGCTCTCCGGCTGTTCCGGCGCGGCGAACGGGCCCGACGCTCACGTGTTAGTTGGCGCCACCTTGCTGAGCGATGACCTTGTCCACTGTCTCGGCCGCGACTCGCGCAGCGTCGTCTTCGCTCGCGCCACGAGCCAGTTCGCTCGCGCGAATCTGCTCGAATACCTGGTGGCGGCTCACGGTCTTCTCGTCGTTCTCACTCATGGCTGCTCCTGAGGTAGTAGGTGTACTTCGACCGTACGCCGCAAGGCGTCAGTTGTCCACCACACTGAACCGCGGGCCTTGTTCCATTTGCGCGCTATCCAAACGCACGTGTTGCTCACGGCCGGGAACCACCTCACCTTGGCATCGGGCCACTACTGCGGGATGGTGGAGTTGCACGGTGTCGGAATCCAAGCCGATGCCCACGAACACCTCTCCTACGTGGGGCGCCAGCACAGCGGATTCCACTGCGTCAACACAGCCCCGGTCCACTTGAGAATTGCGACGAACCGCCCCGCCCATGTCTTCGCCCAGCCCTGGAAGTGCGTCAATCACCCACAGGGGAATGGGGCGGCCCGCGCTCACGGCCAAGCAGATCTCAGTGCCAAAGCGGTCAACGAGCCGCCGCAAGGGAGCCGTGACATGGGCGTATGGCGTCGCCAGCGCGCCATGCACTAGAGATTCTGGCAAGGGCAACGTTCCGTCGGTACGGGTGGTGTCGAATGGCTGCCAGCGTGCTCCCCGGAACAACGTGACGGCGTTGACCAAGAATGCCGCACCCTTGGGCGAACCGGCATCTAAGCGATCAAGGACATCGGCATACGCCTCGTCGTCACGCCAGTCAACGCCTAGAGCGTGTGCCTGCCTACGTAGACGCTCGAGCGCTTCCGGTTGAGCCGCTGGCATCGTGCGCAAAATCCCCACGCCGGCCTGCAACATGAGTTGCGCCGCCGCCACCCCGGTGAGCAAAGAGACTTGGGCATTGTCGTCTTCGATGCCCCGTGCGGCACGGAACTCGAGCGCCAAACCTTGAGCGGTCACCACCACTTCTTGGCTGGGCTTGGGCAGAGTAACGGCGCCTGCCGCGCGCATGAACGCCCTGCGCGCAGTTCCGAATTCAGCAAGCAGATCCACGAGCGGGCGTTCATCCTTGCCAGGGGTGGACAGTTCTTGATACGAGTACTGACGGCGGGACATCACCCATGCGCGCTCAACAGACGCTTGGGAGAGTTGTCCCGACGCATCCACAGTCATCCGCCACACGGCCGCCTTGGTGCGTTGCCCAGGTAAGAGTGAAGCGAAGCCCTCGGAGATCGCAGGCGGGTGTAGCCCCACGCGCACGTCGGGGCAATATACGGTCTCTCCCCGAGTGCGCGTGTCCGTGTCGATAGCGCCACCCGGAATGACGTGCGCCCCTACGTCCGCGATGGCGTACAGCACCGTCCACCCTTGGCCGTCCTTCTCAATCCAGAGGGCTTGGTCTAGATCCTTGGCGCCGGGCGGATCGAGAGTGACGAACGGAATGTGGGTGAGGTCCGCGCGCTTGTCCCCTGCTAAAGCCTGGAGCACGTGGTCGTGTTCGTACTCAGGTTGGTTGTGCTCGATGCGCAGAGCCTGGGTGGTCTCCGCTTCCACGGCGCGGGAATAGGTGCGTTGAATACCCGCCTTGTCACGCAATCGTTGGAAGACTGGAACCAATTCGTCCAGGGGCGCGCGCGCTATGAGTTTGCGTACGGGCATGAGCCCAGCCTAGGCAACGTGATCGGATGCGATGGCCACGTGGACTACTGGGCGGGTGGCTCTAGCCTTGCCGCGGATGTGGTTGCGGGACCCTTCTTGCCTCGGGCTATGCCTCGTGACAACGCGGTATCAGGCTCGAGGGCCCGGCGTGCCAAGAGGGTGCCTGCTGCAACGCCTGCAGGCATGGTGGCCACCGCTATTGGCGGGAGTATCGACATCACAAACGCCATGGAACCAAAGCCCAACGTCACTGCGCGGCGAGCCCCTAACGCCTTTCGCCGTTGGCGCAGCACCATGCCTCTGCGCTCAAACGGAATGGATGTGAACTCCAATGCCACAAACCAGCCGCCCACCAACAGACCGAGGGTCCATGAGAGGACAGTTCCCACCACCGGAATCAGGCCAATGAGAAATATCCCTATCGACATGGGCGCTTGGAGTGCAAAGAGCCGCAAGCCCTCCCCAATTCCTCGCACGGCATTGCGCCACCAAGGCCATTCAGGGCCTTGTGGGACGGGGCCCAGCTGGTCATCGACATGGTGCGACAGCATCTCGAAGAAGGGTTGGCCCACTACTGAGGTGATGGAGACAAAGGCATACACCACCAGCAACAACACGCCAGAGATCACCGCGAACGCTAGAGCCGCCGCAATGAGCCCACCTAGGAAGTTATCTTCGGTGAAGAGCGAGGCAAACCAACGCGCAGCATCGTCGAGCCACAACCACAGCCCTGCAAACACGGCAATGAAGAGGGACCATGTGATGAGACCCGGAACCAGGCCCAGCAACATCAACTGCGGATCGCGGCTCCATGCGCGAAAGCCCGTCCAGTACAGGCGAATTCCCTCGCAGTAGTCCCTGATGACGCGCATATGCCGAGGCTACCGGCGCCGCGGTTGCAGCCGCCCGCAAGGGCCGCAGTCGTGGAGAATCACCTCAGGGTGACGTCGCTCAACGTGATAGGCACGGCTGCTAGCGCCGCAGAAACGGGGCAACTTGTCTTCACCTCGTTGGCAATCTGCTCGAACTCCTCGGCACTGATTCCAGGTGCCGAAGCCGCCACGGACAACGCGATGCCCGTAATGCCTTGCCCCGCTACAAAGGTCACGCTCGAGCTGGTCTCGATGGATTGTGCTGTGTAGCCCTTGCCGCCGAGCGTGTGTGACATGGCCATGGCGTAGCAGGCCGCGTGTGCCGCGCCCAACAGTTCCTCGGGCGTGGTTGAGCCTTCTTGCCCTTCAGCACGCGATTTCCACGCGATGTCGAAAGTTCCGAGCCCAGACGACGCGAGGGTCGTCTGCCCTGAACCGCCTTCAAGCGAGCCGCTCCACGTTGCTGAACCTTTGCTGGTGAATGACATTGAGAACTCCCGAGTGGTAGGTGGTGTTGATTCAGGCTACGTCTGTGGAACGACGCTCGCTTGGCTGGCGCTCCCGTGGTCCGCTGGCGTGCGAACCAAGAGCAGCAAGACGAATCCGATGACCACCACGCCAATGATGCCCAGCGTGCCCCAAATGGTGGCGCCAAAGAGAGCAATGGATGCGGACCACGCCAAGGGCGCGAGAAAGCTTGCAGCGCGTCCGGTGGTCGCATAGAGGCCAAAGACTTCGCTTTCATGGCCTTCAGGGCTGAGCCGGGCGAGCAAGGAACGTGACGCCGCTTGAGCGGGGCCCACCATGGCACTCAATGCAAGTCCACAAATCCAGAACACCAGCGGACCTGTGGCGTGCAATGCCACAATGGTGAGGCCCGACACGATGATCACGCCCAAAGCAACGAGGATCACCTTGCGGGGTCCCACGGAATCGTCAAAGCGCCCAGCAATGAAGGTGGAGACTCCGGCAATGAGGTTGGCGCCGATGCCGAACGCGATAACCATCTCTGAGCTGAAGTCGAACGACACTGCCGCGATGATCGCGCCAAAGGTGAATATCCCGGCGAGCCCGTCGCGATACACGGCCGATGCCAGCAGGAACCACAAGGTGGAGCGGGCGGTGTTCCACAGCGCCTTGAGGTCTGCCCACAAGATGGCATAGCCCTTGAGGAGACCCACTCGCGGCCTTTGCGAGGGTGGTGCTTCAGGGACCCACACAAAGAGTGGCCACGCAAAGAGCAGCGTCCACACCGCGCAACCCAAAGCTATGTAGCGGTACGCCATTCCAGGGGCTTCAGGGAACAGGCCCATGGTCTGGGCGACCACCACAATCACCAAGGTGAGGATTCCACCCATGTACCCCATTCCCCACCCGAGCCCCGACACCCTGCCCATGGTCCGCGGTGTGGATACCTGCACGATCATCGCGTTGTAGTTCACTCCTGCGATCTCACCCACTACAGAGCCGAACGCAATCAGCGCCGCTCCAAGCACGAAGTAGCTAGGGACGGCCTGGACAAAGTAGAGCCCTGCCATGGAGGCCACTAACAGGGCGGTAGTCACTCCAAGCCACGCCTTGCGGCGCCCGCGGGAATCCGCGCGTTGACCCAGCACGGGCGCAACCAGCGCAATGAGCACACCCGCGACAGTCAGCGCCAGGCCGAGTTTGCTCGAGAGCGAATCAATCGCCGCCTTGTAGGTCGCATCGTCTTTGCCGAGCGCCGCAATGTCCGGATCGATGAAAGCGTCAGACGTCAAGTACAGCGCCGTGAACACAAAGGTGAGGATCACCGTGTTGAACGGCTGCGTGGCCCAGTCCCAGATAGCCCAGGCCCACACTCGCTTGCGCGAGGTCTTGTCGGCATCGGGAAAGCCCGGGGCATCGGCAATGGACGGGAGGACCGGCTGGGCTTCGTTGCTCATGAGCCGAGTATGCCCGTGATGCCAGCGTCTGCGGTAGCCCTGCGCGGCGTGGGCGTGGATATCATCCCCACATGGACAGCGAGCCGGACATTGCGCCGCAGTGGGAGCCCGATGTCCTTGCCGGATTCTCGGCTGCCCAACTGGACCTCGGGGTGCTGGTGCGGCACGACCACTCCCCCGCCCAACCGCGCGGCATCGTGCTCCACCTGCACGGCTATAACGACTACTTCTTCCAGGCAGCCCTTGCCGAGGACCTCGCAGCGGCCGGGCTCACGTTCTACGCGATGGACCTCAACGGAGCTGGTCGTGCACTGACACGCCAACCCATCCCGCATTTCATGTCGGATATTTCGCAACCCGCAGAGGGTCTCGCTGAAGCTGCTTCCGTGGTGGCTGGGCTGCATCCCGGTCTACCGTTGCTGATCCACGCTCACTCCACCGGTGGCCTCACGGCCTGCATATGGGCGGCCGATGACCCGCATCCTGCGTTGACTGGACTCATGCTCGACAGTCCGTTGTTTGGGCGGCGGGAACGTGGGATCAAGCACTACGGACGTGTGCTGCTCCCTGTGTTGGGGCGCGCCCGTCCACTCATGCAGGTATCGAGCCGGCCCTCGGTCTATGCCCACCATTTGCACTCCGCAACGGGAGGCAGGTGGGACTTCGACACTGAGTGGAAGCGCACGGAGGGAGTGCCCGCGCGCGCCGCGTGGGCCCTCGCGGTTCAGCGAGCCCAACGGCGGGTAGCGCGCGGGCTCGGGATTAAGGTTCCTGTGCTCGTCTCTCGCTCTGCGCGCACTGGTCCCGAAAGCCACGACAATCCCCGGTTGGATAGCCAAGACATCGTGGTGGATGTGGAAGCGATCGCGAGGCTCGCGCCGCGCCTGGGCGACGACGTTTCGGAGCTAGTGATTGAAGGAGGGGTCCACGAGTTGTCACTCTCCGCACCAGGGCCGCGCAAGGTATACATCGAGGGATTGGTGGCGTGGGTGGATAAGGTGCTCGCATGAGTGGCCTGCATCCGTACTTCGGCGAGCCCGGTTCCATTGCGGCCCTCGCGCACCGCGGTTTCTCGCTGGATGGATTCGAGAACTCCATGGCTGCGTTTGAAGCGGCCGTCCGTTTGGGCTTTCGTTACGTAGAGACGGATGCCCACGGTACGTCTGACGGCATCGCCGTGGCGCTCCACGATGCCTCACTCGACCGCACCACGGACGCGCGTGGAGACGTCAAGAACTTGCCATGGCGGGAGGTCTCTCAAGCGCGCATTGGCGGAGAACACTCAGTGCCGTCCTTGGAAGACCTCCTTGGCACGTTTCCCGAACTCCGTATCAATATTGACGTCAAGGGAGCGTCTGGCATCCGTCCCGTGGCCGATGCCGTGGAGCGCACTCGATCCCACCACCGGGTGTGCATTACTTCCTTTTCCACGGCTCGCCGCCATGCCACAGTGACCCAATTGTCCAGACCGGTGGCCACGTCGGCCGGAACTCGAGAGGCAGCTAGCTTCTTTTCTCGAGGCGCCTGGGGTGGACGCCTTGACCGACCCTTGCGGCACGTCGATGCGCTACAAATCCCCTGGCGGGTGCGCGGGCGCCAAGTGTTGACGCCCCGGCACATCCGTGCGGCTCACGCGGCAGGCAAACTCGTCCACGTCTGGACTGTGAACGACGCGTCAGCGATGCACACCTTGCTCGACATGGGCGTAGACGGGATCGTGTCTGACCGCGCAGATGTGCTCAAGCGAGTGCTTCAAGAACGCGGTTCTTGGGACTAGTCCGGTCCCCCGCTGCGGCCGCAGGTCTAGCATCGAAAGCGTGACTAGCGAAGGCATTCCCACATTGTGGGCGCACCGCTTGACCCTCACACAGTGTGAGGTTCCAACATGAGTGATGTGATGTACAGCATCGGCGAATTCGCGGCTTTTGGGCGGCTCAGTGTCCGTATGTTGCGCCATTACGACAGCATCGGCCTTTTGGTGCCGGCACATGTGGATCCGCACAGCGGGTACCGCTACTACTCCAACCTGCAGTTGACGCAACTGTTGCGCTTGGTGGAGTTGCGGTCCCTTGGTGTGGGGCTCGAGGCGATCCGTGCCGTGTTGAATGCGGCGGACCAGCGGGGCGCGTACATGACTGTGCTTCACCAACGGCAGATGGAGATCGAACAACACATGAGCGACGATGCCGCGCATCTTGAGCGCATCGCCGCACGTCTTCGCCACTTGGAAGGAACCGCTATGGCAACGCCTGTCACGTACAAGCCGCTTGAACCCGTCACCGTCTACGCCGTCTCCGGTCTGGCGCCCGGAATGGGCCCAGAGTTGGTTGGCCCCACCGTGGGACCGTTGATTGGCCAACTTGACGCCGCCCTTGCCGCCTCACAGCGGCCCTGCATCGAGCCGGGAATCTTCTGGTATGAGCCTGCGCCTGACTCGGAGCAATTGAAGGTCAGCGTCTCCTATATCGCCGAGAATCCGCCCGTTTCGGGGCAAGGGTACGACGTTGTGGAGCTCCCCGCTGTGCCGATGGCTGCGACACTGATTCACCGCGGCGACATGACCGGCATTGGCGATTCCTGGATGGCCCTTACCGAGCAGTTGCTCGCGGACGGCTACCGCATTTCGGGCCCTTCGCGCGAGGTCTACCTCGAGGCCGAAGGCCACGAGCCGGGTCCCGATTGGGTCACAGAGCTCCAACTGCCCGTAGAGCGTGAGATCTAGGTCGCACCGCAATGGACAAGCTAGACCTCAAGAAAGATTTGCCCTGGTACAAGGCCCGCCACGGGGTGTTTGAGGAGGTGACCGTTCCCGCGGTGAACTACCTCATGATTGATGGGAAAGGCGACCCGAATACCGGCGCGGAGTTTGCAGCCGCCACGGAGGCTCT
>JAEYYZ010000048.1 GCA_023428185.1 Actinomycetes bacterium | reverse complement strand
GCCTTGAGATAACCCTGCAAGATGTGGGCTTCACGCTCAGCCTCGCGCAAACGGAACGCTGTACGACGCTGAATCACCTCAAGCTGGTGCGTTACCCAGTGACGGATGAAGCCGTCCAAGCTCAGGGTGCGCGGCACGCCGTCCACGATGGCGAGCATGTTGGCGCCAAAGGTGTCTTGAAGTTGGGTGTGCTTGTAAAGGTTGTTGAGCACCACCTTGGCCACGGCATCGCGCTTGAGAATGATCTCAAGGCGCTGGCCCGTGCGGCCGGAGGATTGGTCGCGAATGTCGGCAATTCCAGCGACCTTGCCTTCTTTGACCAGTTCCGCGATCTTGATTGCCAAATTGTCGGGGTTGACTTGGTATGGCAACTCGGTGATGACCAGGCACATGCGGCCCTGGACTTCCTCAATGTTGACCACGGCACGCATGGTGATGGAGCCGCGACCCGTGCGGTACGCGTCTTCGATGCCGCTGCGACCCAAGATGGTGGCACCGGTGGGGAAGTCCGGCCCGGGGATGCGCTCCATGAGCGCCTCAAGCAGCTCCTCTTTGCTGGCCTTGGGGTTGTCCAAGTGCCACTGCACGCCCGCGGCGAGTTCGCGCAAGTTGTGCGGCGGGATGTTGGTTGCCATGCCCACCGCGATACCTGCCGAGCCGTTCGCCAACAAGTTGGGGAACCGTGCGGGCAGAATCATGGGCTCTTGTTCGCGCCCGTCGTAGTTGGGTTCAAAGTCGACAGTGTCTTTGTCGATCTCTCGCACCATCTCCATGGCGAGCGGGGCCATCTTGCATTCGGTGTATCGCGAAGCCGCCGCACCGTCGTTACCCGCCGAGCCGAAGTTTCCTTGACCCGCGATCAAGGGGTAGCGCAGCGACCACGGCTGCACCATTCGAACCATGGTGTCGTAGATGGCGGAGTCACCGTGGGGGTGGTATTTGCCCATGACGTCGCCGACTACACGTGAGCACTTGGAGAACGCGCGGTCGGGGCGGTAGCCGCCGTCGAACATCGCATACAAGACGCGCCGATGCACCGGCTTGAGTCCGTCACGGACGTCCGGGAGGGCACGCCCCACGATGACCGACATGGCGTAGTCCATGTAGGACCGCTGCATCTCGGTGTTGAGGTCTACTGCTTCGATGTGACCATGGTTGACGCCGGCCAAGCCATCACGTGACGCCGTGTTGTCCACGGCTGAGGTGTCTTCAGATGTCAAGGAATCTCACGTCCTTCGCATTGCGCTGGATGAAGTTGCGGCGGCTCTCGACGTCCTCGCCCATGAGGACGGAGAAAATCTCGTCCGCTAGTGCGGCATCGTCCATCGACACCTTGAGAAGCGTGCGCGTCTCAGGGTCCATGGTGGTCACGCGAAGTTCCTCGTGGTCCATCTCGCCAAGGCCCTTGTAGCGCTGGATGCCGTTTTCCTTGGGCAGCTTCTTGCCTTGCTTGATGCCGTCCGCAGTCACGGCGTCGCGTTCCTTGTCGGAGAACACGTACTCGTGCTCAGCGTTGGACCACTTGATCTTGAACAGCGGCGGTTGGGCCAAGTACACGTAGCCCGCCTCGATGAGTGGCCGCATGTAGCGGAAGAGGAGCGTCAGGAGAAGGGTGCGAATGTGCTGACCGTCAACGTCGGCATCGGCCATCAACACGATCTTGTGATACCTGGCCTTGGTGATGTCAAAGTCCTCGCCAATGCCTGCACCGAATGCCGTGATGAGCGCTTGAACCTCGTTGTTGGCTAGCGCGCGATCAAGCCGGGCGCGCTCCACGTTGAGGATCTTGCCGCGGATGGGCAGGATCGCTTGGTTGTATGGTTCGCGACCTTGCTTGGCTGAACCGCCTGCGGAGTCGCCCTCCACAATGAAGATTTCGCATTCGTCAGGGTTGCGACTCTGGCAGTCCGAGAGCTTTCCAGGCATACCCCCGGATTCAAGGAGTCCCTTGCGGCGGGTGGCCTCGCGGGCCTTGCGTGCAGCGAGCCGCGCTTGTGAGGCTTGAATCGCTTTGCGGATGACGTCGCGGCCCTCATTGGGGTGGGAGTCGAACCAGTCCGTGAGTCGCTCGTTGACCACCTTTTGGACATACGTCTTGGCGATGGTGTTGCCCAGCTTGGTCTTGGTTTGGCCCTCGAACTGAGGCTCACTGAGCTTGACAGAGATCACTGCCGTGAGGCCCTCGCGAACGTCGTCACCCGTGAGGTTCTCGTCCTTCTCTTTGAGCAAGCCCTTGTCACGTGCGTACTTGTTGATGAGCGAGGTCATCGCGGCACGGAAGCCTTCTTCGTGGGTGCCACCTTCCGTGGTCGCGATGGTGTTGGCGTACGTGAACACCGACTCCGCGTACCCGTTGGTCCACTGCAGCGCAAGTTCCACAGAAATAGTTCCGTCTGCGTCCTCGCTTTCGATGGAGATGACGTCGGGGTGAACCAGCTCCACCTTCTTGGTGTGGTTGAGGTGGGTCACGTAGTCCACCAAACCACCGTCGTATTTGTAGGTGACGTTGCGTGCCTCAACCGGGGCATCGTCATCGTCGCTGTCAGCGACCAAGTGCTCTGGACGTTCGTCGGTGAGCGAAATGCTCAGACCCTTGTTGAGGAACGCCATTTGCTGGAAGCGGGCACGGAGGGTCTCGAAGTCGTACTCGGTGGTTTCAAAGATCTCTGCGTCCGCCCAGAACGTTTGCATGGTGCCGGTCTCGGAGGTCTTCTCGCCCTTGACCAACGTTCCTTGCGGCTTGCCTCCGTCCGCAAAGGATTGCCGCCATACGTGCCCTTGGCGCTTCACCTCGGTCTCTACTTTGCTGCTCAGGGCATTCACCACGGAAATGCCCACGCCGTGGAGGCCACCGGACACGGCGTAGCCGCCGCCGCCAAACTTTCCGCCCGCGTGAAGAATGGTCATCACCACTTCCACGGTGGGCTTGCCTTCCGTGGGATGGATGTCTACGGGGATGCCGCGCCCGTTGTCCGTGACACGCACCCCGCCGTCGGCAAGCAACGTCACTGTGATGGTGTCGCAGTACCCGGCGAGCGCCTCGTCAACGGAGTTGTCGACCACTTCGTACACCAAGTGGTGCAACCCGCGTTCGCCGGTGGAGCCGATGTACATGCCGGGGCGCTTTCGGACGGCTTCAAGGCCCTCAAGAACGGTGATGTTCTCTGCGCCATACGCAGGGGTTGTTGCCTGTTCCTTGTTTGTGGCCACAGATTCGCCTCTCAAGCGCATGTCACGGGCCGATACGGCACGCGAGCTATCTCAGTCGATTCTAGCGCGTTTGAGGGCCGGTCTGGCGCGTTTGAGCGGCGATTGTGGACAGTTGCGGCGGCACGATTTGGTGCCTCCTGGGGGGTGGTTAGCCGTAGGTGTCGCGAGGACCGCGACCAGGCACGGAGCGGGGACCCTTTTTCCACGACGCCTGCGAGGGTCCGTATACCTTGAGTTCCTTCACCACCTCACGCCCAAACTCTTCATTGATGCGATGCGTCACCTGACCGGCGATCAACGTCAACTGCGTCGCCCATGCCGTGGACGAAGCGCGCAGCACTAGTACGCCGCCCTCAAAACTGATGGGCTCACAGTGGTCCGCGATCTGGTCGCCAATCACCTCGCGCCACCTCGCGGTGACCGCGGCGACCTCCACCTTTTCCGTCCACCCCATTCGGCGTAGCAACGCCTCTACCGATTCATCCATGGGCCGCGGGTCACGGCCAGGAGCAAAAGGTTCCGTTGACTCCGGCGCGTCCGCGCGGTTCTTGGCACGCTTGCGCGCGTGGGCTTGAGGTGAGGTTCTCGCCGCACCCCTCAAACGAGCCGATGCCCGGGCCCGTTCCATCGCTTCCTTGGCGAGGTCAGCAGGGTCGCGCCGTTGCTGAGGCTGGTCTTGGGTCATGGCGTCTCCGCCGTGATGGCGCCGTCCGCAACCGTGAGCGTTGCCCCACGCAGAGCGTTGGGAACGTCTTGAGCTACCGCGGCGGTGATGATCACCTGGCTCGCTTGCGCCAAACGCTGCGCTAACGCCTCCCGCCTGCCCGAGTCGAGTTCCGCGAAAACATCGTCCAAGATCAGCACGGGTTCACCATCGGGGTCCGCGTCGGGACCGTCGTCGTGGGTGAGGAGATCGTACGTTCCAAGCCTCAAAGCTAAGGCGCAACTCCAGCTCTCCCCATGGCTCGCGTATCCCTTGGCAGGGAGGTCGCCGAGAGTGATGTTGAGGTCATCTCGGTGCGGCCCCGAAAGCGTGACACCCCTGTCGATTTCCTGGGCTCGCTTGGCGCGCAGCGCCTCGAGCAATTCGCCGCCGATGCTCACGGCATCGGCGTTTTCGTGAGCGAGCGGAAAGGAAGGCGCATAGGAGACGTCGATGACGGATTGCCCGGGGGCGACGTCGCTGTAGGCCTTTGCGACCCACGGCCTGAGCGCTTCCACTGCCTTGAGGCGAGCAGCGATGATCTTGCCGCCCAGTTGTGCGAGCTTCTCGTCCCAAATGTCCAGCGTGGTGAGATCCCCGCGCGCGAGCTTCGCGGTCTTGAGCATGCTCACGCGTTGGCGCAGCACGCGGTCATAGTCGGAAAGGTCGCCCATGAGGGTCGGTTGTAGAGCCACACAGAGTTCGTCCATGAAACGCCTGCGCGCGCCCGGATCCCCCTTGACCAGCTCGAGGTCCTCGGGAGAGAAGATCACGGTCCGGACTATGCCCACCAGGTCGCGGGGCTTTGCGGCAGCCCGCCCGATGCGTGCCTGGTTGGACGCCCCGGCCGCCTTCAAGGTGATCTCGAGGGCAAGGGTCCGCCCCGCCTTTTCCACGTGGGCTTGGATCACCGCCACTTGCGCACCTGCCCGGATGAGGGGAGCGTCGGTGGCCACTCGGTGCGATGACAAGGTGGCGATGTAGTGGATGGCCTCCACCACATTGGTCTTGCCTTGACCGTTGCGACCCACCAACGTGGTCACGCCTGGTCCCAACGTCAGTTGTGCTTGCTCGTATGAGCGGAAGTCCGTCAGTTGCAGAGCGGAGACGCGCATGCGCTCACGAGGCGATGCGAATGGGAACTAGCAAGTAGCGGAAGTGTGATGCGACAGTGCCGCCCGGCTTGTCCAGGCCCACAAAATCCACGGGCTTGGTCTCCTGAGTGAATCCCAACCGCACGTACTCGGTTCCCAACGCGTTAAGCCCGTCCAATAGGTACCCGGGGTTGAACGCTACGGTGATGTCTCCGCCCTCGACCACGGCTTCGAGCGCTTCCGAAGCTTGGGCGTCGTCGCTTTGGCCGGCGTCCAGCACCACTTCACCCTCACTAAACGCGAGCCGAACGGAGGCGTTGCGCTCGGCGACGAGCGCCACACGCCGAGTTGCTTCTACGAGGTCTGATGTCTTGATCACTGCCGTGATGGGCGTCTCGTCAGGGAAGAGACGACGCACGGGCGGGTAGTCGCCGTCCATGAGCAGGCTCGTGGTCACCAACCCACCGGCCTCGAAGCCCAAGAGGTCAACACCCGTGCCGGAACTCAAGGCGACGGAGACATCGCCGGCGCCCAGGGCCTTGGCCGTGTCGCTCAACGTGCGCGCGCGCACCAAAGCGACGGCGGAAATATCTGGGGCGCTTGGCTTCCAACTCAGTTCGCGTAAGGCAAGCCGGTACCGGTCCGTCGCCAGCAGGGAAATAGTGGAACCTTCAATCTCCATGCGGATACCCGTGAGGATTGGCAGGGTCTCGTCCCGTGACGCTGCAGAGGTCACTTGGGAAACCGCAGCCTGCAATGCCGCGCCATCCACGGTGCCCGATTGTGTGGGCAACGAGGGGAGGGCGGGGTATTGGTCAACCGGCATCGTCGCAAGGGTGAAGCGAGAAGCTCCGCACGTCACCGAGACCTTGGTGCCATCGAGAGCGAAGTCAACCGGCTTGTGCGGCAAGGCGTTAGCAATCTCTCGCAGCAATCGGCCGGAAACGAGAATGGATCCTGCTTGCTCCACCGAGGCCGGGAACTCACCCTGTGCAGAGACCTCGTAGTCAAAGCTCGAGAGAGTGACGGTTCCTTCAGCCGACGCGTCAATGCGGACGCCTGCAAGCACGGGAACGGGGGGGCGCGCTGGAACGGCACGGGCCGTCCATGCCACCGCATCGGCCAATACATCGCGGTCTACCGAAAACTTCATTGATCTCTCCTTGTGGCTAGCAGACTACGCCAAAGTCCGCCGCCGTCCAGTTGGTTCTTGACCAAGCACATAGGTGTCAGCGCCCCACACGACGTTATTGATGAATGGTCGCGCCGTCGGCTGGCATTCATGCTTCATGAAGGTGTCTGTGGAAGATGAATAGAAGTAGATAGGTAGTAGTCATAGGCAGACCGCCAACTGGGGAGAACGTGTAATGACCCTGGTATCTTCTCGGTTCTGACTGTGTAAGGAACAGGCTTGGTATCCACAGAGTTCCTGTAGTGGTGTGGAGATCATGCTGAGTCTCCACTGGCCTCTGGCGCTTTTTCACATGTATTCAGTTGTGGATAAACATGCGTTCTCCCACTATGCACAGAGTTATCCACATGTGTGAGTGGTGATATACGCCCACCGAACGTGGGTTATCCACGGGACTGCTTGATGCGCGCGTGGATCTCATTCACTTGGTTGTACATCTGACGCCGCTGCGCGATCTGGTCTTCGACCTTCTTGACGGCGTACATCACGGTGGTGTGGTCCTTGCCGCCAAAGTTTTCGCCGATCTTGGGCAAACTCAAGTCGGTCAATTGCCTACACAGATACATCGCGATCTGACGAGCAGTGACATAGACCCTGCTACGGCTTGTTCCAGTGAGTTCCTCGATAGTGATGCCAAAGTACTCGGCGGTCTTGCCAATGATGGCCGATGCCGTGATCTCGGAATCGTCGTCGCTGATGAGGTCTTTCAGTACCACTTGGGCGAGACTCAAATCGACGGGCTGCTTGTTGAGAGCAGCGAACGCGGTGACGCGAATCAACGCACCTTCAAGTTCCCGAATGTTGGTGGTGATGTTGGAGGCAATGTACTCGAGCACATCGGATGGTGCTTGGACATCATCAGCTGCCGCTTTCT
>JAEYYZ010000046.1 GCA_023428185.1 Actinomycetes bacterium | reverse complement strand
ACCGAGGAATCCAATGGATTCATCGAGGAGCACGGCCTCACCACCTTCGCCCACATCTACGACGATGACGGCTCCATCTGGCGCAACTTCAACGTGGCGAGTCAACCCACCATGATCTTGGTCAATCAAGATGGCCGCATCCAGACGTACACGGGCGGCTACGGCAAGCATGACATCGTGGACAAGGTCGCTTGGCTGAGTGAGAACTGATCCGTCAGCGGCTGACCGCGAATTGACCCACCCGAACTGACCCGCCAGCCCTGAACCATGGGCGGAACTGACCGCTATAAGGGCGTGATGCGCGGCGTCGGTTCCTTGGCGGGATCCTTGCGCCGGGAAGCGATCAGAACCGCGATGCTCGCCACTGCCACCACACAGGCCGCCACTATCAGCACTGTGGTCCCCCAACTCTGGATGGCAGTGACCACGCTTCCTTGCCAGCGTGCGGTAGTGAGAAGCACTGGATCCAGCACATGCACGCCGTATTGCGGCAGCACCTCGGCGAGCCCAAACAGGGACACGTACAGCCCCGCAAGAATCATCACCACACCGCCGACTCTGACAATGCGGCGGGTGTGACGCCGCAGGGCTCCCGCGGCAGACGCGCCAGCAACAGCTGCGATAAGGGAGACGGCGACCACCGCGGTGCCCATCCCCAACGCGTAAACGAAGAACGGCATCACAGCACCCACGGGACTGCCAGCAGCCAGTGACATAGTCACCACTGCAAGAAACGGTCCAATGGTGCACGACATCGAGGCGAGGCCAAACGTCACCCCGTAGAGAATCTGAGATGCAAACGTGCGCTGTGGCGCCTTGCCCGCAAACGAAAGACCGGGCCCGCGCAACTCACCATGCCGCACCATCACGATGCCCAGGACCATCAAGGCCACACCTAACACGGTGGTGAGATACGGCAAATACGGCAGCACCGAGCCCTGGAGTGCAGCATTCACCGCGCCAAAGAGCAGTCCAAATCCGGCAAAGATGGCGACAAAGCCTAGAGTCATCGCGGTCCCAAAGCCCAGTGCACGGCGCAACGATGTCGCACGGCTGATCCCGGCATCGGCGCTGCCCGTCACGATCACCGCCACATAGGCCGGCAGCACAGCGAACCCGCACGGATTGAACGCCGCCACGGCGCCGAGCAGCAAGGCGAATGCGGCATCTGCTCCCGTCATCGCTCCACCGCCCTTACAACTCACCCTTGCGCTGGAGGTACTTCATGGCGACAAACCCCATGGGTATACGAATCCAGTAGGCGATGAGGCGGTACACCAGCGCCGCGGACGGCGCGACACCCGCAGGAACACCAGCGGTCACCAAGCCGGTCAAAAGTGCGAGGTCAATCGCGCCGATACCACCGGGCGTGGGTATGGCGGCCGCCACGGCGTTGGACAAGAAGAACACGATGGCCACGTCAATGATGGGCAAGTCTTGGCCAAAAGCTTGAAGCACACTGTGAAATGCCCCCACGAACGCGACGGTGAGTACCAAATTGCCTGCGAGACCAAGAGCCAGTCGCCACGGCTGCCCGAGAACTTCAGACAAGCGAGGCCACGTTTGGCGCACCATGGGCATGATGCGCTTGCCCGCCCAATGACGCACACCTGGCAACACCAAAGCCGCTGCAATCACGGCGGCAGTGACACCCACGCCAATGAGAATTGCTGTGCTCGGAAGCCGCGCCAACGTGCCTTGGGAGCCGGTGGCCAACGTCAATGCAACCAGTCCCAGTAGCGTGACGACGATGCCACTGACCTGCACCAGCGCCACGGTGGCTGCGGCAAGCGGCGTGGCGACATTGCGTTTGGTGAGAAGCCTCAAGTTCATGGCAGCGGGACCCACGCCCGCGGGCACCGCGAGCGCTACGTAAGCCGCCGCCACTTGAACCAGCAATACCCGATTCCAGGGCAACTTCACAGGGCTGAATGCCATCATCGCCAAAGTGGCGCCAAAGAAACTCAGAAGCGACCATCCCAGTGCCACCAGCAGCCACCACGGGTTGGCGCGTTGCACAGCATCGATGACTTGCTGCGTATTGAAACTGGTGAGCACAATCGCCACGGCCACTACACCCAAGATCAGCAGCAGCACCGTGCGCAAACCAAAACGAGTAATGTTCTCGCGCTCGAGCTCCGCCACCGGCAAGCGTTCCACGATTTTGGAACGCACATCATTCAGGCTGGTATTGCTCGTACGGAGGGCCCCTCGGGTAGCGCGCGGCAGCGCAATCCCTTGAAGTAGCGGCGCAAACTGCTCCACATCGCTCTCATTAAGCGCCCGCAAGGCAGAGTCCACCGCGCGCTCCACTCCCACCATGGCGGCGAGCATTGACACCACTTGGGCGTTGTCGATGCGCTTGGCGAGTGCGGAGGTGGCAACTTCACCGAACTCCCAACTGGACAGCCACACCACGGGCGCGGCCACGGCAGCGTCGTAGCCGACCAACACGGTGTCGGCAGAGAGAGAGCGGTGAGAGATGCCAGCACGGTGAGCTTTGGTGACCTGCTCCCACACAGCGTCCAGCACCTCGTCCGTGATGTCATCAACGGGCGTGTCGGAGAGGGGTCGCACACCAATGGGGCGCTGGTAGACGATGATCATGGTGTCTCGCGCTTGCGACATACCCAGCACGCGAGCGCTCCGCACGCCCGCATTGCGAGCGGCGTAGGAAACCAAAGCCGTGGCTTCGGCTGTGTGCCGGAGCGAAACATCGGCGCGAGCGTTGATGCCGCGCAAACGAATGGAACTCCACAACCGGGCAAGGAACCCAGCTACGTGCTGGTCACCATCGAGGGCCACCACCAACAGCTGGTGGTTCTCTACGGTGTTGAGCGCATAGACGCGGCCGTGGCGGGTGCGACCAAGAGCCGTGGAAACCTCATCAAGTTCGGGTGGTGCAAAGGATGACGACGGGTCCGCACGCACTAGCAACTTAGGTTCAAACCCTGCGCGCCGGATGCCGTCCACCAGGGCATCGCCGTAGGCACGGTCCGCCGTGGAGCCAAGCGCCCAACGGAAACTGAGCCCCGCGAGCCGACCCACCAGCACGGTTGCGAGAGCCGCAGGCAGAGTCACGATGCCGGAGATGACGCCCACGGCGAGCGAGATCCACAACACATTCCAACTCACGCCCAGGGCACGGCTTGCGGAACGACGCCCCGCAGCGGTCAAGAGTGCGGCCACTCCAGAGATGTATGCGGGTAGGGCAACCACGCGTTCACCGTCACGCACCACGGACAAGGAGCGCACGAGTTCGTCGGCGCCATAGTGCGTGGCAAGCCACAAGGCAAGCAAGGCAAACAGGAACCCCAGAATGGCCGCGCCCAGCACTTCCAGCAGTCGGCGGGGCTCACGGCGCACGGCCAAGTCAATGACCACCACGCCGGGCAGCACCAACGTGACGATCCCGGAGAAGATGTTGACGGGCGCTACCAACAGGCGTTGCAGCACTTCGGAGATGCCTTGCACGTCCGTGGTGATGCCCTCGGTGGTGCCCACGGCGTACGCCCCAATGAGCAGCACCACGAGTATGCCGATGGCCGTGCCGAGCAGGGCGATCGCGTCGGTAACGCGGTGCACTCGGGTTTGCGGAGTGTCGATCACTTGCACCTTGCGCGCGGGAGCCTCAACCTCGGATGAGACGGGCATCACCAACGTCAAGTCCGCGCCCGGCGGGGTGGCGCCCCCGGCGTCGGGCGCGGCAGGAGCGTCGGCGGCCATGAAGTGAGTCTATGACCGCGTGCGGCTTGTGGGTTTAGGTGGCGGGGGTGTTCTAGACGGCTGGGGTGTTCTAGACGGCGTTGAGCGCGTCGAGCCACTCGGCGGGGAGCAGCTCTGGGCCCACAAAGGAGACCGCGTCCAATAGCCAGTGCGCAATGATGAGCGGCGCCAAGCGTTTGGTCTTGAGGTACACCCACACAAACACCACGCCCATCACCACGTTGCCGAGCGCCATGGGCCAGCCTTGGTAGAGGTGGTAGGTGCCTCGCAGGAGCGCCGATGCCACGATGATCGCAGGCACGCGCCATCCCAGATCCTGCAGCCGGGTCACGAGATAACCCACCACAATGACCTCCTCCACCAGGCCGGCGACGGCGGCGGAGGCAAGCAAGATGGTGGCCGACCACCATAAGTCGGGGAGCCCGTTGGTGTTGATGCGCACGCTCTGGCCGATGGCTCGACCAAAGGCGTAGAGGCCCAAGCCAGGGATGCCGATCAGGGCGGCCAGCCCGGCGCCCAGGGCCAGATCCCTCCACCACGAGCGGGGAGTGCCATCCTCGTTGGTGCGGGTGAGCTTGAGGCGCTTGAGCGCTCGCGGACCGTTCGCTCCCAGCAGGTAGATGGCGAGCGCTACCGGCACGAGGGCAAAGAGGATGCGCAGCACTTGATACGTGAGGTCCAGCCAGTCGATTCCTGAGTAGGAGGGGTTGAGGGTGGTGGTCTGCTGGCCTACGGGAGTCTCGGCTTGGAGCCGCTCAATGAACCGCACCACTGCGTACACCGCACTTTGGCCAAGGGAGAGCCCCAGCACTATCAGCACCTCGGCGCGAAGGCGCGGCCGCGAGGGCAAGGTGAGTGCAGCGTCGGCGCTGGGCGAGGGTGAGAGCGCGGGAGTGGTGTCCATGGTCACGCTCAGACTAACGAGCACCCAACGATTCGCGTGCCAGGCTCCGTTCTCTTGTTGACTAGCCGTAAGGAGGCGGACGTGGCGCGTTGGGAACCGGTGTTGGAGCAAGTGATGCGGGAGAGGTCGCCGCGATTGCTTGCATACGCCGTGTTGCTGACGGGCAACGATGCTGACGCGGAGGACATCCTGCAAGACGCTCTGGTGCGGGCCTTCTCCAAGGGGCGCACGTTCGAGAATGTCAACCTTGCCGAGGCGTATGTGCGCCGCGCCATCCCCAGCGTGTTCATTGATCGGTTGCGAACTAGGAGGGCAGCTCGCAACGCTCATGACAAGCAGGGGGTGGGTTTCGAGGAGGCCGTGTTGGGTCACGACAGCGACGGGGCCATGGACGTGCGCGCGGCGCTGGGGCAATTGCCTCCGCGGGAGCGGGCGTGCATTGTGTTGCGCTTCTACGACGACCTGACGGTGCCGCAAATCGCGGCCCGCTTGTCTCTGGCGGAGGGAACGGTCAAGCGCTACTTGGCCGATGCCTCGGCGCGGCTAGCAGTCTTGCTGGGTACGGACGCCGACTGGCGTGAGGAACGGGACACGGTGCGGGTTGTTGCGCCCGCCAAGGGAGGTCGACGATGAACACTCTTCAAGATCGTTTGGGTGTTGCGGTGGAGGCCGATGCTGCGCGGTTCTCTGGCGAGGAGTTTGCCGATGCCTGGGGCGGCGACGTGGCCGGGCGTGTGAAGCGTCGGCGCCAAGTCCGGGCCGCCGCGTACAGCGGAGGGACGATGCTCGCCGCTGGGGCTTTGGTGCTTGGTGGGACCAAGTTGCCGTGGGCGACGTTGGCCGGGCCTGCGAGTGTGGGCGGGGTGGACTGCGTGACGGCGACGCCGAGTGTGGCCGCTCCTGTGGTGCTCGATTCGGTGTCGCAGTCCGCGCCTGAGGGTGAGCGCTTTGAGGTGAGCAGTCACCAGACGGACGACCGCGTGGACCTCATGATTACCGACGGAGTTGTGGAAGTTGTGGACGGCCAGAGCGGCGTGTCCGTCGAATCATGGTCCGACGGGACCCACGTCGTCACCTTCTTGAGTGGTGCTCGCACAGGCTTCTACGTCACCGACCAAGGGGACGGCTCTTGGGTGGTTACCACCTGGGACGAGAGCGACGGGGCCCCTGGGCGAGACTTCGGTTCGCCAGTGCCTTCGCCCACTGTCATTGCTGGCGGGCCGTCAGCGTCGGACGACTGCTTGTCTCCGTCGCCTGTCGCGTCCGAGAGCGCGAGTCCAAGCCCAGTTCCGTCGGCTAGTGCGCTAGACCTGCCGGAGCAGCAACTCGACCTCGAGGGCAGCCCTTTTACCGTTGGCTTTGCGTTTCCGTTCGACGAGTACGGCACGGACCAGCTGTACATCGAGGATCCCGTGTGGCTGACCCCCGACGAGGCAAACGCCGCGATGCGTTCGATGTACCAAGTTCCCAGCGACGCGCCACAAGCGGCAGGTACTGACTTGGTGGCTCGCGTGACGATCGCGGATAGTTTGGGCGGCCAGGCAGGCTTCACAGGCGGGGTGGGTGGAGCGCGAGATCCGGAACTCATGCTCGATGGTGGCGCTTCACAAGCGTCGCACTCCAACCCGGGTGCCTACTTTGTGCAAGGCGCGTCCTTTGTTGCGGTGCGGGACGGTGTGGTGGTGGGGACACTCGCAGTTGGCGAGGATCCGCAACCATTCCCTGCGATGAACTACGACATCGCCTTGGACAGGCAGAACGTTGATCCCTCGCGCGACATGTGGGCGACTCTGCTCAACCCTGACGGTGCGTTCGTCGATGCCGGTGGACAAACGCTGACAGGTGAGTATGACCTCTACGCGGTTGCGGGTTCGGGAGTCTACGACGCCCAAGGTGTCTACTCCGGCACCTTCTACGTGTGGAAGAAGCTCGAGCGGCCGTAGACAGCAGTGTGACTTACGTCGAGGGGTGAGTGACGAGGCTCTGACTCCTGGGTTAGTCCAGGTACTCGTCGACCAGCTTCTCCGCCAGTCCCACATACGTGGCAGGGCTGAGCGCCGTCAACCGAGCCGCCACGTCGTCTGGCAGCCCTAGCCCAGCCACGAACTCGCGAACCTCTGCAGCGCCCACTCGGCGCCCGCGGGTGAGATCCCGCAGGGTCTCGTACGGGTTGTCCATCCCCGGAACCCCTGCAATGCCAGCGGCACGCATCGCCGACTGAATGGGCTCGGCCAGCACTTCCCAGTTGGCGTCGAGATCCGCGTCAAGCGCGGCGGGGTTCACATCAAGCCCAGCGAGCCCGCGCCGCACGTTGTCGATCGCCAGCAGCGAGTGCCCAAAGGCCACGCCGATGTTGCGTTGAGTGGTCGAGTCCGTTAGGTCCCGCTGCATGCGGCTAGTCACCAGAGTGGTTGCCAAGGTGTCGAGTAGCGCCGCGGAGATCTCGAGGTTGGCCTCCGCATTCTCAAAGCGAATGGGGTTGACCTTGTGTGGCATGGCCGAAGACCCGATGGTGCCCTGGCCGCGCACTTGCGCAAAGAAGCCCAGCGAGATGTAGGCCCACACGTCGGTGGCGAGGTTGTGCAGGATGCGGCCAAAGCGGGCCACGTCGGAGTACAACTCCGCTTGCCAGTCATGCGACTCGATCTGCGTGGTGAGCGGGTTCCAGGTGAGCCCCAAGCCCTCTACAAAACTCCGCGACACACTCACCCAATCTGTGCCGGGCACCGCCGCCGCATGT
>JAEYYZ010000096.1 GCA_023428185.1 Actinomycetes bacterium | reverse complement strand
CGCGTGTCGTGCGGTAAGAATCACGCGGATTTGGAGAACGCTCACATGCGTCGCCACAATGGCGCCATGCCACATTGGGTAATCGAGTATGGATACGACGACCGCACTCACCTCCGCGACCAATACCGCCCCGAACATCGGGCGTACCTGGGCGGTCTTCTCGCTGAAGGCGACCTCTTAGCCTTTGGTCGGTACGACGACTCAGAGGCACCTGGTGCGCTGCTCCTGGCGGCTGCGGAAACCGAGGAAGCCGTGCATCGCATGGTGGAACGCGACCCGTTCGTGATCCAAGGACTGGTGCCCACGGTGAAGGTTCGCCGATGGGCTGGGGAGTTCCGGGCCGCCTAAAGCAGCCTGGCGCGCTCCTAGCCAACATCGATCATGTGGCGGAGTTCCTTTTTCAGTTCTCCAATTTCGTCACGCAACCGCGCAGCGAGTTCGAACTTCAATTCTGCAGCGGCGCCGCGCATCTGAGCGGACAGTTCCTCGATGAGTTCCGAGAGTTCCTGAGCAGGCCGCGCCGCCATTCCCGTGCCGACGGGCGCACCACTTCCCTTGGTGGACCCTGAACCGCGCGGGCCTCGTACTTGAGCGAGAGTCTTCTCAGTGTCCGCTTCCTCCCGCGCGAGCATTTCAGTGATGTCACCAATGCGCTTGCGCAACGGAGTGGGGTCGATGCCGTTCTCGCTGTTGTAGTCCACTTGCTTCTGTCTACGTCGGTTGGTCTCCTCGATCGCCTGTTCCATGGAGTCGGTGACACGGTCCGCGTACATGTGCACTTCACCTGAGACGTTTCGCGCAGCGCGGCCGATGGTCTGAATGAGCGAAGTGCCGGACCGGAGAAAGCCTTCCTTGTCCGCGTCCAATATGGCTACGAGCGAGACTTCCGGCAAGTCCAGGCCCTCGCGGAGCAAGTTGATGCCAACGAGGACGTCAAAACGTCCAAGACGCAGGTCCCGCAGCAGCTCTACTCGCTTGAGGGTGTCGACGTCGGAGTGCAAGTACTCCACGCGCACGTCACGTTCGGAGAAGTACTCCGTGAGGTCTTCGGCCATCTTCTTGGTCAAGGTGGTCACGAGCACGCGCTCGTCTCGCTCCACGCGAAGCCGAATCTCATGCAAGAGGTCGTCAATCTGCCCCTCCGTGGGCTTCACCACGATGCGTGGATCCACCAGACCGGTAGGCCGAATGATTTGCTCCACTACGCCGTTTGCGCGCTCGAGTTCGTACTTGCCAGGAGTGGCAGACAAGTACACCGTCTGACCCACGCGCTCTTGGAACTCCTTCCACATGAGCGGGCGGTTGTCGAGGGCGGAGGGCAAGCGGAAGCCGTGTTTCACGAGCGTGCGTTTACGTGACGCGTCTCCCTCGTACATGGCACCGATTTGAGGCACTGTCACGTGAGATTCATCGATGACGAGCAGGAAGTCATCGGGGAAGTAGTCGAGCAACGTGTGTGGAGGTGTTCCGGCTGCTCGCTGCTCGATGTGGCGCGAGTAGTTCTCGATACCTGAGCACGTGCCCACGGAGCGCATCATTTCCAGGTCAAAGGTGGTGCGCATCTTGAGCCGTTGAGCCTCGAGTAGCTTGTTTTGCCTTTCGAGCTCTCGAAGCCGTTCCTCGAGCTCCAACTCGATAGTCGAGATCGCCTTGTTCATGCGTGTGGTGCTCGCCACGTAGTGGGATGCAGGGAAGATGTGCACTTGTTCGCGTTTGTCGACCACCTCTCCCGTCAGCGGGTGGAGCGTGTAGAGCGCCTCGATCTCATCGCCAAAGAACTCGATGCGGATGGCGAGTTCTTCATACACGGGGATGATTTCCACGGTGTCGCCGCGCACCCGGAATGTGCCGCGCGTAAATGCGAGGTCGTTGCGCGAGTACTGCATCTGGACAAACTCGCGCAGGAGTGAGTCACGGTCCAGCACGTCCCCCAATTGCAGGGTGACCATGCCGTTGATGTACTCCTCTGGCGTTCCCAGACCGTAGATGCACGAGACCGAGGACACCACAATGACGTCTCGCCGGGTGAGCAACGAGTTGGTGGCGGAATAGCGCAACCGCTCAACCTCCTCGTTGATTGAGGAGTCCTTCTCGATGAAGGTGTCTGTTTGGGGAACGTACGCCTCAGGTTGGTAGTAGTCGTAGTAGCTCACGAAGTATTCGACGGCGTTATTGGGCAACAGATCCCGGAATTCGTTGGCCAGCTGCGCGGCAAGGGTCTTGTTATGCGCCATCACCAGCGTGGGCCGTTGAAGTTCCTCCACGAGCCACGCAGTAGTGGCTGACTTTCCTGTACCGGTGGCACCCAAGAGCACTACGTCTTGCTCGCCCGCTCGGATCCGAGAAGCGAGGTCAGCGATCGCAGTGGGTTGGTCGCCAGAGGGCGTGTACTCAGAGATGACCTTGAACGGATTCTGGGCGCGCCTCAAGTCAGAAGACATGGCTCCAACTTAACCCGCGGGACTGACAACCTCGTGTGGGAGGTTGGCCTCCCAGAAGTCATCCACTCCTGCATGTAACTGGGCGACGGTGCCGGACCCGTCGAGAACAGCGTCGGCTACCGCTGCCCGTTCCTCGTCCGATGCTTGAGCTTGGATGCGAGCGAGCGCGTCCTCGTGACTGAGGCCCCTGCCCTCCCGTAGGCGGTTGAGCCTTGTCAAGAGCGGCGCCTCTACCGTCACGACGAGATCAAAGTTGCGGCCCTGGCCGGTCTCCACCAGCAACGGAATGTCGTGAACCACTACGGCCTCACCGGCTTTGCGTGCACGCTTGTCCGCCGCGATTGCCGCGGCCTTGACATACGGATGCACGATGTCGTTGAGCCGTTGTCGGGCCGTGGGATCGTTGAAGACGATGTGAGCGAGTGCCTCCCGGTCCAGCTCACCACCACGAATCACCCTGTCCCCAAACTCACGCGCAATGTCTACGAGAGCCGCCGAGCCGGGGGCTACCACTTGCCGTGCAAGCAAATCGTGATCCACCACGAGGGCGCCTAACTCCGCGAATCGTGCGGAGGCAGTGGACTTTCCTGAGGCAATGCCTCCTGTGAGTCCGATGCGTAACACCGTGACACTCTCGCACGGCAGTTTTCGTGGCGCAAGGTGGCGTGAGGTACCTCACCGCGGGTGGCGCACCAACGACTGAGGGCCGTGTTCCCCTTGCGGAGACACGGCCCTCAGTAGAGCAAGTGGTGCTAGTTGCCGGTGAGCTTCTCACGCAGCGCGGCAAGCCGCTCGTCGGAGGCCAGGGTGCCGCCTTCGCTCTCCTCGTGCGAGGAGTACGAGGTTGCAGCGCCGGCACCGTCGTCCTTGGCAGCACGCTTCTTGGGAGCGGGCTCCGCAATTTCGGCAGCTGCAGCAGCGGCGTCTTGGCGGGCGACAAATGCCTTGTGGAGTTCCCAACGGTCGTGCGCCTTCGCGTACTCCGCTTCCCAGGCCTCGCGCTGAGCGTCGAAGCCTTCGCGCCATTCCTGAGTCTCGGCGTCGAAGCCTTCGGGGTACTTGTAGTTGCCGGCCTCGTCGTACTCGGCGGTCATGCCGTAGAGCGCGGGGTCAAAGTCCTCACCATTGGGGTCTACACCCTCGTTGGCTTGCTTGATGGACAGTGAGATGCGGCGACGCTCGAGGTCGATGTCGATGATCTTGACGAACACGTCCTCGTCGGCCGAGACAACCTGCTCGGGCAGTTCCACGTGACGCACGGCCAGTTCGGAGATGTGCACCAGACCCTCGATGCCTTCGTAGACGCGCACAAAAGCTCCGAAGGGGACGAGCTTGGTGACCTTCCCGGGCACAATTTGGCCGATGGCGTGGGTACGTGCGTACACGGCCCACGGGTCTTCCTGGGTGGCCTTGAGGGACAGCGAGACACGCTCGCGGTCCATTTCCACCGTGAGGACCTCAACCTCGACCTCTTGGCCCACGGAGACAACCTCATTGGGGTGGTCGATGTGCTTCCACGAGAGTTCAGAAACGTGCACCAGGCCGTCTACGCCACCGAGGTCCACAAAGGCACCAAAGTTGACGATCGAGGACACCACACCCTTGCGGACCTGGCCGGGAGCCAAGGCGGTGAGGAACGTGGAACGCACCTCGGACTGCGTCTGCTCGAGGAATGCACGGCGGGACAGGACCACGTTGTTGCGGTTCTTGTCGAGTTCGATGATCTTCGCTTCGATCTGCTGGCCGATGTAGGGGCCAAGGTCGCGTACGCGGCGCATTTCCACAAGTGAAGCGGGCAAGAAGCCGCGCAGACCGATGTCCACGATCAAGCCACCCTTGACGACCTCGATGACGGTACCGGTGACGATGCCGTCTTCTTCCTTCACCTTCTCAATCGAGCCCCATGCACGCTCGTACTGAGCGCGCTTCTTGGACAGGATGAGGCGGCCTTCTTTGTCCTCTTTGGTGAGGACGAGGGCTTCGATGGTGTCGCCAACGTTGACTACTTCGTCGGGGTCTGCGTCGTGGCGAATGGAAAGCTCGCGGGCGGGAATCACACCCTCGGTCTTGTAGCCGATGTCGAGGAGAACCTCGTCACGGTCGACCTTGACGATGATGCCTTCTACAAGGTCGCCATCTTCAAAGTTCTTGATGGTTGCGTCAATCGCGGCGAGGAAGTCCTCTGACGAGCCGATGTCGTTGACAGCAATCTGGGTGGTCTCGGGGGTGGATACGGACATAAAGGGAGTAACTCCGATGGGCGGGATAGTTGATGATGGAAAACCGGGCACCACAAAGCGCCAGGCCGTCGAATATCGTACCCCGCTCTCGCCCACAAGCACAAAGCTTGCGGGCGAGCGTTATCTGCTTGTGACCTAGTGCTTAGAGCCCGCTCGCGGCAGCCAAAAGGTCTTTAGGGACCCACTTGGTCTTGCCACTCATCACCGAGAAGTCCTTGAGCACGATGTCCGTGCCTTCCAAAGCGGTGAACTTGCCCGACTCCCCCGCCACAATCGCGTCGATGGCGGCAATCCCAAAACGCGTTCCCAGCAGGCGATCCGCTGCCGTGGGGATGCCACCACGCTGGACGTAACCCAGCACCGTCAGGCGTGTCGAGAAGCCAGTGGCCGCCTCGATCGCTTTGGTCACTTCGTGGCCAATGGAACCTGCAATGGGGTTCCCTTGCTCGTCAATGGTGGGTTTACCGGTCCAGTTGGAACCCTCGGCAGGAATGGCTCCTTCTGCGACCGCGACAATGGAGAAATTTTTGTAACGGTGACGGTGCTTAATGCGCTTGGCCAC
>JAEYYZ010000090.1 GCA_023428185.1 Actinomycetes bacterium | reverse complement strand
GTGTACCGCAACGCGGTCACCGCGTGCGTGTACCCCGCCCAAGACCGACTCATCGAGGGCATGGTGGAAGACGCGGACGTCCAGGAAGGGTGCAGGGCTGTCGGCATCACTGCGGGTGCGCCTGCTGTCTCGCAGTTGGGCGTAGTGGACGGGCTCTTGCTAGACAGGGCTTTCACCGACTTCCGTCACCGAGAAGCAGTGGAGCTGGGCCACGTGGACGACCTTGCGCATTTGGTGGCGGGGGACGTGCCTACTTATGTGGTGACCAATGCGCTTGCCGCTTCCGCGTTGGCTAGGGCGGCCGGAGCATCGGCCGATGCCGTGCGAGACGGATTGCGTGGCTTCCGACTCGACCACCACCGCACTGCCCTGGTGGCAACACATGAAGGCGTCACCTATGTTGACGACTCCAAAGGCACCAACGCTCACGCTACTAAGGCGGCCTTTGGAGCGCACAAGCCTCGGTCCGTGGTGTGGATCGCGGGCGGGGATGCCAAGGGCCAGCACTTTGACGACCTCGTGCGCGCCGTGGCGGGGCGGCTACGAGCAGTGGTGCTCATTGGCGTAGACCCAGAACCGTTAGCTGGAGCGCTCAGCAAACACGCCGTTGATATCCCCGTGACGCGCATTGAGCCGGGAGACACTGTGATGGCGCGAGCAGTAGGTGCTGCGCGGGAGCTTGCCCTACCGGGCGACACCGTGTTGCTTTCTCCCGCCTGCGCATCGTTTGACCAGTTCACCAGTTACTCGGATCGCGGCGAACAGTTCGCCGCACAAGTGAGGGCACTGTAGGGAGGAAGAGATGACGGCTACCGCCTCGCGACCCGTCACCACCTCCGCATGGAAGTCGCCCGCAGCGTCGTATTACCTGTTGGCGGCGGCCACCGGAATCTTGCTGCTCGTGGGCTTGGCCGTGGTGCTGTCGTCATCCTCCATCTATTCCATCCGCCAACAAGATGGTGACCCGTACGCACTGTTCTGGATTCAATTGGGCGCACTCGTTGTGGGCTTGGTGTGCTTGGTGCTGGGCTCCCGCATGCCAGTGACGTGGTGGAAGCGCATGGCACCTCTGGTGCTGTATGGCTCGCTCATCATGCTGGTGCTGGTGATCTTCAGGGGAATCACGGTGGGCGGTAACCGCAACTGGATGCCGGTTGGTCCTCTCACGTTGCAACCCTCCGAGGTCGCCAAACTCGGCCTCGCGCTCTACCTAGGCGTAGTCCTCGCCACGTTCAGGCGGCAACTGGTCACCATCAAGAGCATCGTGGTCCCAGGGGGTATTGCTACCGGCGCCGTCTTGCTCTTGGTGCTGGCAGGCCGCGACATGGGTACGGCCATTGTGGTGATGATGATTGCTGCGACCGCCTACTGGGTAGCGGGCTTGCCGTTGAGGTTCTTTGTCACCGGCGGCGTCATGCTCGTGGGAGCTACCGCGCTACTTGTCATTGCCGCAGAGTCTCGCGTGGCCCGTTTGAGCGTGTGGCTCTCGGACTCCTGTGATCCCACGAGCGAGTGTTATCAGCAAACGCACGGCACGTGGGCGCTCGCAAGCGGAGGGTTGTGGGGCCTGGGTCCAGGTATGAGCCGCGAGAAGTGGGGCTATCTTCCCGCCGCTGACAACGACTTCATCTTTGCCATCTTGGGCGAAGAGTTTGGGCTCATTGGCACGCTCTTGGTGCTCATCGCTTTTGGGCTCATCGTGGTTGCCGTGAACCGCGTGGTCCAGCGACACAAGGATCCCTTTGTGAAGATCGCCGCGGGCGCCATTGGAGCGTGGATTGTGGGTCAAGCGCTCATCAACATCGGCGTGGTGCTCGAACTGCTGCCAGTGACTGGAGTGCCTCTTCCTTTGGTCTCGTCTGGTGGTTCGTCGCTCGTCATGTCTCTCGCGGCCATCGGCGTGTTGATGGCCTTTGCGCGCACCGAACCTGGAGCGCCCGAAGCGTTCTCGGCACGGCCTTCTGTAGTGAGCCGATCCTTGGCCGTGATTTCGCGAGGGCGGCGTGGCTAACATCCTGCTCGCTGGCGGCGGAACCGCCGGACACGTCAACCCCTTGCTAGCCACGGCGGCCGAGCTCGCTGACAGGGGTCACCAGGTAGCCGCTTTGGGGACGGCAACCGGACTCGAATCCGAATTGGTGCCGCGAGCAGGGCTTGACTTACACGTGGTTCCTCGAGCGCCGTTGCCGCGCCGGATCTCGGGAGACATGGTGAGACTGCCCGCAGCGTGGCGTGCAGCTGTCAATGCGGCAGGTGCTGCCATCGACGCCACTCAAGCTCAAGCAGTGGTGGGCTTTGGCGGTTACGTGTCAGCACCCGCCTATGTGGCGGCGAACCGGCGAGGAGTGCCGGTTATTGTCCATGAGGCCAATGCCCGGCCTGGCCTCGCCAACCGCTTGGGTGCTCGCAAGGCGGCGGCGGTGGCCATCACGTTTCCAGGCACGCCCCTGCGCGGAGCCGTGGTAACGGGCCTACCGTTGCGTGAAGAAGTGCGCATGCTCGCCGACGACCTCGTGGTGCCAGACAGTGCCGCGGCAGTGCGGGCGGCCGCGCGGGCACGACTGGGATGGCCAGCAGACGCGCCCGTGCTGCTAGTGACGGGGGGATCCTTGGGTGCGGCATCTCTCAATGCCGCCACGGTAGGTGCCGTGCGGGCGCTCGTGGCACATGGAGTGCACGTGATCCACTTGACGGGTAAGGGCAAGGCAGACGAAGCGCTGGAACTCCACGCTGCCTTGGAGCCTGACCAGCGGCGCATGTACGACGTCCGCGAATACGCACATGACATGGAACACATGTTTGCCTGCGCCGATGCCGTGGCCTGCCGAGCAGGTGCGGCCACCGTCAGTGAGGTCACCGCTTTGGGTTTGCCTGCCGTGTACGTGCCGCTGCCTCACGGCAATGGCGAACAGGCTCTGAACGCTGCGGCGGCGGTGGCGGCTGGCGCGGCGGTACTGATCGACGACTCCGACCTCACCCCTGCAGCCCTGGAACAACAGGCCGAGCGCTTGGTTCTTGACCCCGATTCGAGCCGAGCGGCACGCGCTGCTGCGGCGAGCATCGGGATCCGTGATGGGGCGCAACGGCTCGCCGACCTTGTTGAAGGCTCTCTGGAATCGGGTACAGGCAAAACTAAGGCGGGACGTTCGTGACGCGGCTTCATTTCATTGGCGTAGGCGGCTCCGGGATGTCCGCCGTGGCGCAACTGTGGGTGTGCCGGGGAGCCACGGTCACGGGAACAGACAAACGCCGTTCCGCGTACTTTGAGGCGCTCGAGGCTTCAGGAGCAGACGTGCGCGTGGGCCACGACGCGTCCATGGTTGACGGCGTGGATGCAGTGGTCATCTCATCGGCCGTGCGTGAGTCCAATCCTGAGTTGGCGGCCGCCCGTGCCGCAGGGATCGACGTGTGGCACCGTTCTGAGGCGCTCGCCAAGGTGCTCGAAGGCAGGCGCTTGGTAGCCGTGGCCGGATCCCATGGGAAGACCACCACCTCGGCAATGGTCGCGACCGCGCTTCATGGGGCTGGCATTGACGCGAGTTTCGCTGTGGGTGCGCGAGTGTTCGGTATCGAGGGTGCAGTCGCAGGTGGTTATGGCGGTGTCTCCGATGTTGCCGTGGTGGAGGCCGACGAATCAGACGGCTCGTTCTTGAGATACCAGCCCGAGGTAGCGATCATCACCAACATCGAGATTGACCACCTGGATCACTACGGTTCCGCGGATGCGCTCATCGCCGCGTTCGCGGAGTTTGCGGCCTCAAGCAAGGTGCTGATTGTGTGCGCGGACGATCCGCGGGCGGCGCGGTTGGCTGGCGGGCTTGTGGCTCAGGGCTCAACCCCGCGGGTGGTGACGTACGGCGCCGGCACCGCGGATGTCGTTGTCACGGACAGCGCATTGGTGCACGGCGGCGTGGAGTACGCGCTGCGTATCCCCGTTCCGGGCGCGCATAACCGCCTCAACGCGGCGGCAGCATGGATGGCCGCCGTGGAAATGGGCGCGGATCCTCACGCGGCCGCAGCGGCGCTCGCGACGTTCGCCGGGACGGGACGGCGGTTCCAAGTGCGTGGCCATGCGCGGGGCATCACGGTGATTGATGACTACGCGCATCACCCCACGGAAGTGGCGGCGCTCTTGGCTGCTGCACGTACCTCCGCAAGCCAGCGGCTCGTCGTACTGTTCCAACCCGCGCTCTTTAGTCGCACTCAATTGCTGGCGACGGCGTTTGGAGCCGCGTTGTCTCAGCCCAATACCGCTGTGGTGTTGGCGCCGGTGCATGGGGACCGTGAAGACCCCATTGAGGGCGTGTCGAGCGAACTCATCTCCGCTGCAGTGGACCTTCAGGCCGACCAGTCGCTCGAGCTCGCGTCGAGCCTTGAGGACGCTGCCCAACGGGCCGCCGAGGTAGCCCGGGAGGAGGACATCGTCCTCACTGTGGGCTCCGGGACGGTGACGGAAGCGGCGCAGTGGATTCTGGACGCGATTCAGCAACGTGGTGCGGATTCGCCACCCGAGTTCCGCGCGGAGCGGCGATGACTGAACGACGCCCGGGAGTCCCGGGGGGAGGGAGTGGGAGGTCTTCGCAGAAGCGAACCGGGCTCCAGCCCGCTACTCCACCGCGCGCTGTGCCTCCGTCGGCTGCGACTCCACGCGCACGCTCGGCCAAGCCTCACGCACAAGTCAGGGCCGCAGTGCCCGCGAGAAGCCCCGCTCCCGACGCAAAGACGCCACCTGCGCGGACGATGGCACCCGCCACCACCGTGGACACGCACAGGGCAGCCGCGAGCCCGCAATGGGCTCCCGTGGATCCGGGGCACCGGAGTTCGGCGGCAGTCACGCATCGCGTGAGCGAACGCATTCAAGAGAAGCAACGCGTGCAACGCAGGCGACGCATGACCACCGCTGGCCGCCGCTTGCTGGTCGCAGGCATCGTGGTGGGTTCGATGTGGGTGGTGTTGCTATCGCCAGTCTTTGATCTGGACGCGAACAAGGTTGAAGTCTCTGGGCTAGGCGTGGTGGTGGATCCTGCAGCAGTGGACGCGGCTGTGGCGCCGTATGTGGGTCAATCGCTCACCACTCTCAACGTGGTGCACCTGGAGAACCAGCTGGCGGAGATTCAGGGAGTGCGCCATGCGTCAGTTGCGCGCGTGTGGCCCGCCGGTTTGAGGATTGAAGTCACTACGCGGGTGCCTGTGGCCGCGATTCCCGATGCCGCGGGCGGGTTTGTGTTGCTTGATGACGAGGCGCAACGCGTGGCCGTGATTCAGGCTGTGCCTTCGGACATCCCCGTGGTGAACATTCCCGTGGGCGAGGGAAGTGAGCGGATTCTGGACGCCGTCATTACGGTCATCAACGAACTCCCAGCGGACTTGCGGGCGCGAGTTCACGACGTCGCGGCTCCCACCGAGGACTCGGTGGCGTTCCAGTTGCGTGAAGGCCCGCGAGTGGAGTGGGGGAGTGCAGAGCAATCGGCACTGAAGGCGCAAGTGCTCATGGTGCTACTGCAGTCTCCGCAAGCGGCATCAGCGGGTGTGATCGATGTGTCCGCGCCCACATTGCCCACTACCCGCGCGGAGTAGGCCTCAAGAAAGTGGCGCGACACGCGTGCGAATACCGCGAGTTGGGCTAGCGCGGCCCTACCTTCAAGGTGGATCAACTTGACATAACTATAACTTTCAAGTTGAACGTTAAGGTTGAAAGGGCTCGGGATATGACTGCACCGCAGAACTACATCACCGCCATCAAGGTTGTGGGCGTTGGTGGGGGCGGCGTGAACGCTGTCAACCGCATGATTGACGTGGGGTTGAGAGGCGCAGAATTCATCGCCATCAATACCGACGCTCAAGCCCTCCTTATGTCCGACGCCGACGTCAAGCTGGACATCGGCCGCGAACTCACGCGCGGGCTGGGAGCAGGGGCCGACCCTGAAGTAGGCCGCAAAGCCGCCGAGGACCACGAAGACGAGATCGCCGAAGCCCTGCGCGGCGCAGACATGGTCTTTGTCACGGCGGGTGAAGGCGGCGGTACCGGCACCGGTGGCGCTCCCGTGGTTGCCAAGATCGCTCGCAATCAGGGCGCTCTCACGGTGGGCGTCGTCACGCGCCCATTCAGTTTTGAAGGCAGACGCCGCGCTGACCAAGCGGAATCGGGCATCGAGCGGCTTCGCGAAGAAGTCGACACGCTCATTGTGATTCCCAACGACCGCTTGCTGGACATCAACGACGCCCACTTGAGCGTGCTGGGCGCCTTCGCGGCCGCTGACCAAGTGCTACAGGGCGGCGTTCAAGGAATCACGGACCTCATCACCACTCCCGGCCTCATCAACGTGGACTTCAACGACGTCAAGTCGGTGATGAAGGGTGCGGGTACGGCGCTCATGGGCGTCAGCAGCGCTCGCGGGGAGAACCGCGCGCTCGCCGCTGCCGAAGGCGCCATCTCGTCCCCGCTATTGGAAGCGTCCATCGAAGGCGCGCACGGTGTGCTGCTGTCCATCGCCGGCGGCTCCAACTTGGGAATCAAGGAAGTGGAAATCGCTGCACGTCTAGTGCGAGAAGCCGCGCACCCCGAGGCAAACATCATCTTTGGAACAGTGATCGACGATGCCTTGGGCGACGAACTCCGCATCACCGTGATCGCGGCCGGATTTGACGGAGGCGCGCCGCCGTTCCGTGCCCACTCGGGTGCACTGGGATCCGTGGATGGCGCGGTTGCCGCGCCCGCGGCGCAGGCCCTGGAGCCCGTTGACGCTCCCGTAGAGATCGATGTGTTGCGTAACCCGCTCGTCGAGGAACCTGCGGCACATACCGATGCGATCGAGACTAGGCCCGTCTTTGACAGTGCTGACGCACTCGACATCCCAGACTTCTTGAAGTAGGGCATCGTGCTCGACGCTGGCCTCCCGGTACGCGCGTTTTTCACGGACAGGGAAGGCGGCGTCAGCGAACCGCCGTACGACTCTCTCAACCTCGCTACACACGTGGGCGACGAGCCTGGCGCTGTGGAGACCAATCGCGCCACGTTAGCGACCATGGCGGGCGTGCCCGTGACCATCATGGATCCGCACCATGGCGCCACAGTGGCGCGCATCACCGAGCCCGGACAGGCTGCTCCGCCTGCGGACATCCTGCTCACCACCGTCCCTGGGGTGGCATTGGCAACCCTTGCCGCGGATTGCGTGCCTGTGTTGATTCACGATCCCGTCACCGGCGCCGTCGCAGCCGCGCATATAGGCCGCATGGGGCTCCACGGGGGAGCGGTCGACAACCTTGTGGCGGCCATAGCCGACCTTCGCGGCACATGGAAAGACCTGCGTATTATCACGGCAGTCATAGGCCCCGCTATTTGCGGGAAGTGTTACGAAGTGCCGGAAGCGATGCGCGCCGAGATAGCTCACCGCCACCCCGCAGCGTTCTCCACCACCAAATGGGGTACTCCCGCCTTGGACCTCCCGCGGGCCGTGGAGGCGCGCATGGCTGAACTTGGGCTCACCGTGGTGAAACATGCGCGGTGCACCTTTGAAGACCCGCAACTGTTCTCCCACCGCATGGACGGCGTGACGGGCAGGCAAAGTGGCGTGATCGTGTGTGAAGGGCCCGGCGTGTCGCGTCCGTAGAGGACGTTCCGCCACCTACCGTGAGAGCAGCAGACATTTCTGCGTGAAAGTGAGGTGACCGCAATGAGCGCAATGCGTAAAGCAATGCAGTACTTGGGTTTCGATGTGACCCCACACGATGACTACGAGTACGACTACGAAGACCACGAGCTCGCGCCCGTCACCAACTTGCATGACGTGCACGAGATTCGTGAACGCGGTCCCCGTACCGGTGCCGTGCGCCAGGCTCGCCCTGCATCGGCTGCCGACTTGCGTCGCATCCAGACCATCAAGCCGCGTTCTTACAACGACGCACGGCTCATTGGTGAGGCTTTCCGTCAAGGCGTGCCGGTGATTATGAACCTTACCGAGATGTCCGATGCCGATGCCAAACGCCTGGTGGACTTCTCGGCCGGTTTGTCGTTCGGTTTGCATGGCTCCATTGAGCGCGTCACCACTGCAGTGTTTTTGCTCTCGCCCGCGCACGTAGAGATTGCCGTAGACACCGAGCACTCGGCGTCTGACCAGGCGTTCTTCAACCAGCACTAGTCGCTTGCTGCACCCGCGCACCCGCAACGGCCAGCGCAAAAGTGCACAAAATGCGCAGGTAGGCTATCCCGGTGGACTTCTTCATTGACGCGTTGCGCTTGTTCTTCTTCGCGTTCATGCTGCTGCTGCTCGCGCGTGTGGTGCTCTCACTCATCATCGTGTTTGCGCGGGACTGGAAGCCCTCAGGAGTGATGCTGGTAGTGGTCGAAGGCGTGTATTCGCTCACGGATCCTCCAGTGAAGGCGCTGCGTCGCCTCATTCCACCCATCAACTTGGGATCTTTGCGACTTGACTTGGGCTTTCTGATCTTGTTGATCGGATGCTCGTTCGCCTACCAAATTCTGGGAGCCGTGTAACGGTTCCGTGTGCTCGTGCGTTGCTCAAGTGCGCGCCGATACACAGGTAGGTACAGTGACGGAAGTACGTGATGTGGGTGAAGTCCGCCCACCATGGATGGAGGATGGTTGACCAATGGCTCTGCTGACAGCCGAGGATGTGCTCAACAAGGCCTTCTCAAAGACCAAGTACCGCGAAGGTTTTGATCAGGACGAGGTTGACGACTTCCTCGACGAAGTGGCCAACACTATCGCCACGTTGACTGCCGAACGCGACGAGTACGCGGCGAGACTGTCCCAAGCCCAGGCCGGGGGCATGGTGGCTCCGGCGGTAGCGGCTACAGCGCCTGCCGCGCCAGTGGCGCAACCCGCCGCCGATGCCACAGGCACCAGCTTGCTTCAAGCAGCTACCGACCCCAACCCGCCCTCCGCCACCTCCATGCTCGCCATGGCGCAGAAACTCCACGACGACTACGTCACCGCGGGCGAAGCGGAAAAGGAACGGCTCATTGCCGAGGCCAGGGTGGAGGCCGATGCCATGCTCGAGCGTGCAGAGAAGGAAGCGCAAGGCAAGCTGGAGACTCTCGAAAGCGAGCGCGCCGACCTCGAGCGCAAGATCGACGACTTGCGACGGTTCGAGCGCGACTACCGCAGCCACCTCAAGAGCTTCCTCGAGAACTTGCTCGGCGACCTAGAGCACGGCGCTCAGAAAGGCGAGAGTGTGACGTCGGGTTCGGGAGGCATCACGCGGCCCACTTCGGGAGCGATCTCTCAAGCACCTTCCGCGCCCACAGCGCCTGCGACAAGTGCGGCGCCTGCGGCCCCCGCGATCACCGAGCCGTTCAACGCGGCTTCGCCCGCCCAGGCAATGCCTCAGAGCACGGTTGAGAGTGCGCCTGAGAGCGCGCCGCAACAAGCCCAGCTGGCCGCTCCTGCAGCCGATCAGGTGCCCGAGCCTTTCAAGCCGCTCGCAGCCCCAGCCCAGTCAAACGGGTACGATCCCGAGTGGCCCTCTCAGGAGACGCCTCGCCCCTAACGGCCCCTCGCGCGCGGGATCGGACATTTCCGACAGTTGCGCTCAAGGGGAAACTGGGCGCGGCGCTTTGCTAACAGGCGCAGTCCGGACTAGTCTCGCTCCGATACACGCGAGAACGCGCGAGTGAGGAAGCCATGACTAGCACCGAAGTACCCCTCGTAGAGGTAGACCCCGCCGACATCAAGGCTGCCGACGTCAAGGACCTTCCTGTACGCGAAGGCGACGAGCCGTGGAAGGTGGGCGAACTGCGCGAGATCGTCAAGACCCTCAACGCCGATGTTGAGCGTCTGGTGGAAGAGTTCCGCACCACTGAGAGCGAACTTGAGGACTTGCTCCACACCTCTGAGGGTGCTGGCGACGACCAAGCAGACGCTGGCTCCACTGCGCTCGAGCGCGAGCAAGAGATGTCCATCGTCAACAACACCCGTGAAATGTTGGAGCAGTCGGTGGACGCCCTGCGCCGCATCAAAGCAGGCTCGTTTGCCGCGTGCATGGTGTGCGGCGAAGGTATTGGAAAGGCCCGTCTTCAAGCCTTCCCCCGCGCCACGCACTGCGTCACGTGCAAGCAGCGCGAGGAGCGTCGTTGACCGTTCGCCCCGCCTTGTGGGTCATTGCTGGGGCGGTGGTGGTGGCGGACTTCGTCACCAAGCAGTGGGCGTTGCAGAACCTGAACGATGGCACATCGAGGCCGTTGATCGGGGACTGGCTGTCTCTGCAACTGGTGTTTAACGACGGCGCCGCGTTCTCTCTGGGCTCGGGCTACACCTGGGTACTCACCATCGTTGCGGTGGCCGTGACGGCAGGAATTGTCTACTTTGCGCGGCGCGCGACCTCCCGGCTGGCAATCGGTCTCTTTGGCGTGGGCCTGGGCGGTGCAGTGGGGAACCTCATTGACAGGCTTTTCAGGGACCCCAGCTTTGGTCAAGGTCACGTAGTGGACATGATCAACTACAACAACTTCTTTGTTGGCAACGTGGCCGACATTGCCATAGTGGGCGCCGCTGCGGCTTTTGTGGTCCTTTCGCTTGCCGGCAAGCGTGTGCTGGAGCCTGCTCCGGGCGATGACTCGGAACGTACGGACCCCACTGAACTCGCGGACGACGCAGCCCGTGGCTGATACCCGCTTCATGCCAGTGCCCGATGCGGTGCTGGGTGAGCGCGCGGACACCGCTTTGGCACGCATCCTGGGGATGTCGCGCACCAAGGTCGTGGATCTTCTCGACGGTGGCGGGGCGTTGCTGAACGGCGCAGTGCTGGGTAAGTCGGATCGCATCACGGACGGCGTGCTCGCGGTGACCATTCCCGACGAGCGTGAACTGCCTCCCGAGCCGGCCATTGAGGGTGGGCTGGTGATCTTGTTCGAGGACCAGGACATCGTTGTTGTCGACAAGCCTGTGGGTGTTGCCGCCCACCCTTCCCCCGGATGGGAAGGGCCCACCGTGGTGGGTGCCTTGGCATCGGCCGGTGTAAGCCTCGCCCAAGCCGGCCCCCCGGAGCGGCAGGGCATTGTGCACCGCTTGGACGTGGGAACCTCGGGTCTCATGGTGGTAGCCAAGTCGGTGCCCGCGTATTCGGCACTCAAGCGGGCTTTCAAAGAGCGCACAGTGGAGAAGATCTATCACGCGGTGGCTCAAGGCCACCTGGATCCCACCGCCGGGACCATCGACGCACCCATTGGGCGACATCCTTCATCTGATTACAAGTTCGCGGTGGTGGAGAACGGACGCCCTTCCATTACCCACTACGTGGTCTTGGAGATGTTCCCCGCGGCTTCGCTGCTGGAGATTCACTTGGAGACGGGCCGCACCCACCAGATCAGGGTGCACATGCAAGCGTTGAGGCACCCGTTGGTAGGGGATCCTGCCTATGGTTCGGACCCGACGCTTGCCACGCGCTTGGGACTAGGGCGTCAGTGGCTGCACGCGCGCGAACTTGCCTTTGAACACCCCACCACGGGTGGAGAGGTACGGGTGACGAGCGAGTACCCACAGGACCTTGCCCGGGCGCTGGACTTGTTGCGAGGCTAAGCCCATGCGAGCGATCCCTGTAGAGACGCCTGAACAGCTTGACGCCGCTTATGCGGTGCGGTTCGAGGTGTTCGTTGGCGAACAAGGTGTCTCACCTGAAGGTGAGCGCGACCACCTGGACACGGACCCACGCACCCTGCACTGCATGGTGATGGCAGGTGAGGAAGCGGCCGATGGGCTTGTGCCGGGAATGGTCCTCGCGACCGGGCGTTTGCTGGCTCCGCACACCGACTCCGTTCACGGTGAAGGTACGGGGCACGGAGCGATGAATCCTGCCAACCCGCACATCGGCCGGGTAGCGGTGCTGGCCGCAGCGCGCGGCACCGGAGCGGGGCGAGCGGTCATGGAGTTCTTGGAAGCGGCAGCCTTAGAGCGCTTTGGTGCCCGTGATGCCACCGGCGCGCGTGTGGTGCGTGTGGAGCTCAGCGCCCAAGACCAGGCCATGCCGTTCTACGAGCGCCTGGGGTACACCGTCCATGGTGAGGGCTACCTGGATGAGGGCATTTGGCACCACGACGCGTTCAAGGACTTGCGCGCGTGACAGTGGGGAGCGCCCGCATCGGCTGGGCGCCGCGTTTCGCGGCCCACGCCATGGCGCCACGAGCCTAGACTCGCTTCCATGCCGGGCCAGGATTTTGTCCATCTCCACGTTCACACCGAGTACTCGATGCTGGACGGAGCGGCACGCATTGGGGACTTGGTTGAAGAAGTAAAGCGCCAAGGACAGCACGCCGTGGCCATGACTGACCATGGCTACCTCTTTGGGGCGTACGAGTTCTGGTCCAAAGCTAAAGCCGCTGGTGTGAAGCCCATTATTGGCATCGAGGCGTATCTAAGCCCGGGCACTGCTCGTCACGACCGCACACGTATTCGTTGGGGAGAGCGTGGGCAAGAGAACGACGACGTGGCAGCCGGCGGCGCGTACACCCACGCCACCCTGTGGGCGGCCGATACGGGCGGAATGCACAACCTCTTCCGCATGGCCTCCCTCGCGAGCCTCGAAGGCCACTTCCACAAGGCCCGCATGGATAGGGAACTGCTCCAGAAGTACTCCAAGGGCCTCATCGCCACCACCGGTTGCCCCAGTGGTGAAGTGCAAACCAGATTGCGCCTGGGCCAGTACGACGCTGCGGTCAAGGCAGCGGCAGAGTTTCAAGACATCTTTGGCAAAGAGAACTACTTCGTAGAACTCATGGACCACGGGCTGGACATTGAGCGCCGCGTGTTCCAAGAGCTCATCGCCATCTCCAAGCACATTGGCGCCCCGCTTGTGGCGACCAACGATCTCCACTACACGCGCAAAGAGGATTCTCACGCCCACGAGGCGTTGTTATGTGTGCAGTCGGGATCCACGCTCTCTGAACCCACGTATGACCAAGGCGGCAAACGCTTTGCGTTCAATGGGGACGACTATTTTGTGAAGTCGTCTGAGGCGATGTGGAAACTCTGGGGCAGTGAGTACCCGGAGGCGCTCACCAACACCGTGGCCATTGCTGAGCGGTGCGAAGTGGAGTTCAACACCGCAGCTGACTACATGCCGCGTTATGACGTCCCTGCGGGCGAGGACGAGCATTCATGGTTCGTCAAAGAGGTTCAGCGCGGCCTCGAGCGTCGTTACGGCGCCGTGATCCCCGCCGAGGTTCAAGAACGCGCGAACTTTGAAATTGAAGTCATCTCGCAGAAGGGCTACCCGGGGTACTTCCTGGTGGTGGCGGACTTTGTGAAGTGGGCCAAGTCCCAGGGCATTCGCGTGGGTCCTGGACGTGGTTCGGGGCCCGGTTCTATGGCCGCCTACGCCATGGAGATCACTGACCTTGACCCCATAGTCCACCAGTTGTACTTTGAGCGGTTCCTCAACCCGGAACGCGAATCCAAGCCTGACTTTGACATCGACTTTGACGAGCGCAGACGCGGTGAAGTGATCCGCTACGTCACGGACAAATATGGTGAAGACAAAGTGGCGCAGATCGTCACCTTTGGCACCATCAAGGCCAAGCAAGCGCTCAAGGATGCGGCGCGAGTTCTGGGCAAGCCGTTCGCACTGGGGGAGCAACTCACCAAGGCGTACCCGGAACCCGTCCAGGGCCGTGACATGCCTTTGGAGGGCGTCTCAGACCCGGCCCATGAGCGCTACGGCGAAGGTGCCGACTTCCGCGCACTGCTGGAGAGTGACCCTGACGCCAAAGAGGTCATGGAACTCGCCGAAGGGCTTGAGAACCTCAAGCGCCAATGGGGAGTGCACGCGGCAGGCGTGATCATGTCGAGCGAGCCGCTCATCGACATCATCCCCATCATGCGCCGCGAACAAGACGGCGCCATCATCACCCAGTTCGACTACCCCACGTGCGAGTCACTCGGCCTGGTCAAGATGGACTTCTTGGGTTTGCGCAACCTCACCATCCTGGACGATGCCCTGGAGAACATCGAGTCAAACGGCAAGGGCACCCTGGTGCTGGAGGATTTGCCGCTTGTTGACGACGCCACCTTTGAGCTTCTTGGCCGTGGTGACACGCTAGGCGTCTTCCAACTCGATGGCGTGGCCATGCGCCAATTGCTACGCCAAATGAAGCCCGACTCCTTTGAAGACATCTCGGCTGTACTGGCGCTCTACCGCCCCGGTCCCATGGGCGTGAACGCGCACACCAAGTACGCGGAGCGCAAGAACGGCCGTCAAGAAGTGGACTACATCCACCCTGAACTGGCCGAGCCGCTCAAGGAAGTCCTCGAGATCACGTACGGGCTCATCGTCTACCAAGAGCAAGTGCAGCGCATCGCGCAAATCGTGGCTGGTTACACCCTTGGCGCTGCTGACATGCTGCGCCGCGCCATGGGTAAGAAGAAGCCCGAAGTGCTGGCAAAGGAGTTTGAGCCCTTCAGCGCCGGTATGCGTGAGCGGGGCTACTCGGAGCAAGCCATCAAGACGCTGTGGGACACCCTGGTGCCCTTTGCTGACTATGCGTTCAACAAAGCCCACACGGCGTCGTACGGGATTCTGTCCTTCTGGACGGCGTACCTCAAGGCGCATTACCCCACCGAGTTCATGGCGGCCCTGCTCACCTCGGTGGGTGGGGACAAAGACAAGTCGGCGCTGTATTTGGCTGAGTGCAGGCGCATGGGCATCACGGTGCT
>JAEYYZ010000127.1 GCA_023428185.1 Actinomycetes bacterium | reverse complement strand
TCTTCCAACGACAGCTCCCCCACCACCCTCAACATGATGACGTCACGTTGATTGACTCCGAGCGAACCCAGAAGTTCCATCGCGGCGTCCAGCGATATCCCATCGAGCACCTCGGAGGCAGGGTCATTTACCACCAGTTCACGGGCTGTCACCACGGTGCCGTCATCACTTTCGAGCGGCTCGGTGCGGGGTCGGCTCATTGCCGCGCGACGTTCGTCCTGGAGCCGCCGGTGCGCAATGACGAAGATCCATGAACGGAACTTCGCTTCTCCACCTTCAAAGGTGTGGATGCCTCGCGCTGCCTGCAGAAAGGTCTCCGAGACAAGATCCTCCGGCTCGCCGCCGCCGCGCGTGGTGAGGTATCCCGTGACGGGTCCGGCCAGGTCGCGAAATATTTCCGCCCACGCCCAGTCCGCGCCCGTCTTGGCCGCCGCCAGCACGGAGGGGAACGCTTCACCCAGAGCCATGGGGCCCGACGCTAGCACCCACTCGCCACGAGACACCCGCCGATATTCGCGGCTGCGCACCCATTTCAGACGGTTTTGCGGCTAGGCGAGCGCCTTTGACCCCTCGTTTGGGTGCGCAGCCTGGTTGGATCGGCGCGCGGGCGCTGGGGAACGCTTCACGGTGGGCGCGAGTTAGGACATAAGGGACAAAATTCCACCACTGACGGAGGCATCATGGCCCACGACCAGCTCACTTTCACCAACCCTGCCACGCGCTACCCAGCGATCCGTCCGCCCAGGCAGTCTCAGCCCGAACCTGGGCTAGACCGCGACTTGAGGCCGCAAGCGGACCATGGCGAGGAAACCTACCGTGGCACCGGACGGCTCACTGGCCGCAAGGCACTCATCACGGGAGCCGATTCCGGCATCGGCGCGGGCGTGACCATCGCCTTTGCTCGGGAGGGTGCGGATGTGGCGATGGCCTATCTCCCTGTCGAGGAGCCCGATGCCACGCGCATCGCCAGCTTTGCCCACGATGCCGGCCGCACGGTAGCCAAGTTGCCAGGTGACTTAACCGACAAGGACTACTGCATTGGCTTGCCGCAAGCGGCCGCTGACGCTTTGGGCGGGCTGGACATCGTGGTCAATAACGCGAGCAGGCAGATCTATGTGGAAAACCTCGAAGACCTCGAGGACGAGCAGTGGCTCCACACGTTCGACGCCAACGTCACCGCGATGTTCCGCGTCACCAAGGCCGCACTCCCCTTGCTCAAGCCGGGCGCGTCCATCATCAACACCACGTCGATAGTGGCGTACAAGTCCTCGCCAGGCTTGGTTGACTACGTGGCCACCAAGGCGGCAATAAGTGCCTTTACCAGGGCTGTTGGTGCGCAACTCGCACCTCGCGGCATCCGTGTGAACTGTGTCGCTCCGGGCCCCATTTGGACGCCATTGCAGCCGAGCCACGGCAAGGCCCAAGAAGACCTGGTGGAGTTTGGACTTGACACACCCCTGGGCCGCGCGGGTCAACCCACCGAGGTAGCGCCGGCCTTTGTGTTCCTCGCCTCCAGCGAGTCGAGTTACGTGACCGGCTCCACCGTGTCCGTCACCGGTGGAGGGTTCACCCCCTAACGTCACCCACTCAGCCAGCACCCCGCACCCGGAAAACACCGCGCACTAGGACCGAAGTACCTAGAAAACCCCCGATGCTTCCGATGCGATGGAGGCGTACCTGCCCACTGGCGGGCGGGCCATGACGCGGGGAGAGCGTGATGAAAGCACTTGTGGTGTACGAATCCCTGTGGGGCAACACTGCGGCGATTGCACATGCCATAGCGGAAGGCATCGGCGAGGGGGCCACCGTGGCGCACACGGGCCAAGTGAATCCGGAAACGGCCGCGGACTTTGACCTCATTGTGGTGGGCGCGCCCGTGCACGCGTTGAGTTTGCCCACCAAGGAGTCCAAGGCCAGCGCAGCCGGCAAGCCGGTGGCAGAGGATGAACTCGCACCCGATGTCACCCAACCCACCGTCAAGGAGTGGCTGGCAGACCTACCGGACGGTACTGCAGCGGCGGCGGCCTTCGACACTCGTATCCGTGGGCCATTGGGCCACGGTGGCGCAAGCCGCATCGAAAAGTCGCTCAAGACCCATGGCTACCGCATTGTGGACCGAGCTCAAGGCTTTGTGGTCATCAATGACTCGCACGTCCGCGTCGCGGGATCCATGTTGCGCCAGGGCGAGCGCAAACGCGCTACTGAGTGGGGTGCGCGGCTCGCGTCCCTGACCTGATGCGCTGGGGGCTTACCGTGGTGGTATGAGCCCCTCCGTTGTTGTCTTCGACGGCGAGTGCGGCTTGTGCAACGGCTTTGTGGCGTGGCTGGTGCGCCACGACAAGCGCGGCATGTACGTGCTCGCCGGTAGCGCTGGCGACGTGGGGCGGGCGGTGATTGACGCCGCGGGTCTGCCTCGCGAAATCTCGGAATCCACCATCATTCTGTGGGATGGCGATCACGCCCGGATCCAGTCCGATGCCGTGCTGAGCATTCTGGTTGGCTTGCCGTGGCCTTGGCGTGCAGCGGGCTTGGGGTTCGCGGTGCCGCGAGTGGTACGTGATGCGGTGTATCGCTGGCGTGCGGCCCGGCGTGATCGCGTGGAGGCGCAGGATCCCGCGTGCGGGGTTCCGCCTGCGGACCTTGTGGCGTTGTGGAGGTCTCGCCTCGCCACGCTGGACGACGTTCGTTCGGCCCGGGCATCGGCCCCGGCATCGGGAAGCAAGAAATCCTCGCCACCTGAGTGACGAGGATCCGTTGTAGCCCCGACCGGATTCGAACCGGCGCTACCGCCTTGAGAGGGCGGCGTCCTAGGCCGCTAGACGACGGGGCCCTAGTGAATTGCGAACGGCACCTGGCCGTGAACGCGAGTACCTACAGTACCGGAACGTGGCACCCCCGCGCGAATCCGGCCCAGCCCCGCATCTGTTGCATTCTCGCCGCTCCGGAGTAAACTTGAGCGTAGGTGACTCAAGTTATGAGCGCACCCGCGATCTACTAGGAGGTTTGCAATGCCCACTCAGGCGCAAGCTCCTCACACCGAGGAGCAGAAATCTGCCCTTGAGCAGTTTGGACAAGACTTCACCGCACTCGCTGAGGCGGGCGCACTCGACCCTGTGATTGGCCGGGACGAGGAGATTCGTCGCGTCATGCAAGTGCTCGCTCGACGCACCAAGAACAATGCGGTCCTCATTGGCGAGCCCGGCGTGGGCAAGACCGCCATTGTGGAAGGCCTTGCGCAACGCATCGTTGCAGGTGACGTGCCCTCGTCCCTCAAGGATCGCCGCGTGGTCTCCGTTGCTATCAGTTCTTTGGTGGCGGGCGCGGCCTTCCGTGGCCAGTTCGAAGAGCGACTCAAGGCCGTACTGGAAGAGGTCGAGGCCGCAGAGGGACGCATCGTGCTATTTGTGGACGAGATGCACACCATCGTGGGCGCGGGCCGTGCGGAGGGCTCCGTAGACGCTGGCAACATCCTCAAGCCCATGCTCGCGCGCGGCAAGTTGCGCATGATCGGCGCCACCACCCTCAACGAATACCGCCAGTACGTGGAGACTGACTCTGCCCTGGAGCGCCGCTTCCAGCCCGTCTACGTGGGCGAACCCAGCTTGGAAGACACTGTGGCCATCCTGCGCGGGCTCCAAGAAAAGTACGAGGTCCACCACGGCGTGAAGATCACCGACGAGGCGATTGTCCAGGCCGCCAAACTTTCGGACCGCTACATCACGGAAAGGTTCCTGCCAGACAAAGCAGTGGACCTCATTGACGAGGCCACGAGCGCCCTCAAGATGCAGTTGGACTCCATGCCCATTGACTTGGATCGCGCCCGCAGGCGCATCATGCAGCTGGAGATCGAGCGCACGCAGGTCGCCAAGGACAAGGCCGATGCCGCTCGCGCCAGGCGCGACGAGATCGACGAGGAGATCTCACGGCTCAAGGCAGAGTCTGAGGAACTCAACATGCGTTGGGCGCGGGAGAAGGACCTCATTTCACGCGTGTCCGGAGCCACTGAGCGCATGGAGCAGTTGAGCCGTGACCTCGAGCGCGCCGAACGCTTGGGTGAACTGGAACACGCAGGGCGCATCCGCTACGGCGAGATGCCTCAGGCCGAGAAAGACATGGCTGCCGCGCGGGCGGAACTTGACGCCATCCCCGCGCACGAGCGCATGCTGCGTGAGGAAGTCACCGGCGAAGACATCGCGGCCGTGGTGGCCAAGTGGACGGGCGTGCCAGTGGAACGGTTGCTGACCGAGGAGTCCAGCAAGCTAGGCCACCTGGAGGAGCGCCTCCACGAACGTGTGGTGGGCCAAGACAGTGCTATCACTGCGGTGGCCGATGCCATCCGCCGCGCCAGGGCGGGGTTGGCGGACGCCAACCGACCTATTGGCTCGTTCATGTTCCTCGGCCCCACTGGCGTGGGCAAGACGGAACTCGCTCGCGCACTCGCGCAGCAACTCTTTGACGACGAACGTGCCATGGTGCGCATCGACATGTCTGAGTACATGGAGTCCCATGCGGTGAGCCGCCTCATTGGCTCTCCCCCTGGCTACGTGGGCTACGACCAAGGTGGGCAACTCACGGAGGCTGTGCGGCGTCGGCCCTATTCCTTGGTGTTGTTCGATGAGGTGGAGAAGGCTCACCCCGACGTGTGGAACGTGTTGCTGCAAGTTCTGGACGACGGTCGCCTCACCGACGGCCAAGGCCGCACTGTCAACTTCACCAACACCATCATCGTGATGACCTCCAACCTGGGATCTGACTTGGTGCTGGAGTGGGACGGCGTGGACCGCGAGTCGTTGGAACGCGACCTGCACGCAGTGCTCAAGCGCGCGTTCCGGCCCGAGTTCCTCAACCGGCTCGATGACATCGTCATCTTTGACCGTATCGATCCGGTAGCCATGGAAGGCATTGTGGCCACGGAGATTGCGGCCACGGTCCGGCGTTTGCATGAGGCGAAAGACATCACGCTCACGGTTTCCGATGCCTTGCGAGCTTCGCTTGCTACTGACGGCTTTGATCCACAGTTTGGTGCGCGCCCCCTGCGCCGGCTCATCCAGTCGAGACTGGTCAACGCTCTCGCCAAAGAGATTGTTGATGGCCGGATCGCAGAGGGCGACACCGTGGTGGCTGATTGGGACGGTCAGGCAGTCACGCTAACGCGCACCTAACGCGCGAGCGCCTCGAGGGCTGCTTGAGCCTCGGCGTTGCCCGCGAGTATCGCGGCGTCTAGTGGCGTCTCGCCACCTTCGTTGAGCAGCGTCACGTCTGCGCCGTACATGACGAGCACCTGAATGGCATCTACTGAGTTGTAGAAAGCCGCCCAGTGGAGCGGAGTCGCGCTGAAGTTTCCGCCTTGGTCGTCGATGGGCAATCCCCCAGCAAGCAGGGCTTCGATGGCGCTGACGTTGTTGTAATAGGCGGCCACGTGCAGTGGGCCCATTCCATATGCGTCGGTGGTGTAGCCGTCGGTGGGTGCTCCCGCCTCAAGCAACGCCGTCACGACATCGCCGCTGGCAACTTCTGCCGCCCGATGTAGCGCGGTGTAGCCCGTGCTGTCGGCCTGGGCGAGGTCGGCTCCCGCATCAAGTAGCACTTGCACCAACTCGACGTTGTCGTGGCGCACGGCAGCGTGGAGAGCGGTGGTTCGTGGCCCCACCTCGGCGCTTGGGTCCGCGCCGCGATCAATTGCGGCCTGGAGAGCAGCGGCATCGCCATTCTGAATGGCAACAAGCAACGCCTCTTGCGGGTCAGCGGGCGCTTGGGCGACCGCTTCGATAGTGGGTGTATCTGTGGGTTCAGCTGCCGGGGCGCTAGGTGCGCAACCGGCAAGAGCCACCGCAACGGCGGCGGTGGCAATGTAGGTGATGCCTCGCATCGTCCCTCCCTCTCACGTAGTGGGTGAGATCAGGATCGCGATGTGAGGACCACCCTCGCGGGGAGTTTGGATTTCGTGACCTACTCGTTACCAAGGTGCGCCGCAAGGGCGGTAGGTCCCGGTCTGCCAAACGCTGGCATCGGCCGGATAAAGCAGAAAGGCCCGCCGTAGCGGGCCTCGCAGCTGGGGTACAAGGATTCGAACCTCAACTAACTGAACCAGAATCAGTCGTGCTGCCAGTTACACCATACCCCAATGGTTTCCAGCGGAACCGGGGCACTACTCTACCCGAGACGTTGAGTCACGGAGAACCCTGGCTAGAGAGCCGCGAGCGCACCATAGACCTCGCCGAGTGAGGCGACCTTTATCACGCCCTCGCCGAGCTCGTGGTCATCGCTACCCTCGCCTGCATGCCCTGGCCGCGGCACTCCCGGGCGATCCACCCACACGCCAGCCGCGCAACCCGCAGCGACGGCAGCGCGTGCATCGATGTCCAGTTCGTCACCCACATACACGGCCGATGCCACGCTGGCTCCCAGCAAACGCGCACCCTCCACAAACACGCGGGGATCGGGCTTGCCTCTGCCAAAGGTGTCCGTGCCCACGAGCATCGGCACTCGCGAGAGGCCCGCCCGTGCGAGCTTCTCCGTCTGATATGCGACGAGTGCGTTGCTCACTGCGCCGTAGCGGATACCTGCGGCGTCGAGTTCGTCGAGAAACCCC
>JAEYYZ010000080.1 GCA_023428185.1 Actinomycetes bacterium | reverse complement strand
GTGCTCGTGGCCGGCGCTGGCGCCGTGTGCATCGCCGTCTACTCCGGGTATGACATTGATCTTGAACTATTGGGCATTGGGGTGCTCGCGGCGGCGGGAGTGTGGCTCTTGGTTTCAGCCCTTGCCGCTGGCGTGGGGCGTAAGCCACGTCGTTCGGCTTCTGGCCCCGACCTCGCGTACACCGCGCGCACCAATGCTCGTGCTGCAACCAAGGAAGGAACGGCCCCTACGAACTCGGCCGTCACACCCGAGGCCACCAGCGGCGAACTCTAGCTAGCCTCGCTGCCAGCAAGAATGTCCTGTTCAGGGTCATCGGCAACGATGCAGTTACGCCCCGCTCGTTTGGCGGCGTACAACGCGTGGTCGGCACGGCGAAGCGTCTTCCAGGGGTCATCGCCGGTAACCCACCGGGCATAGCCCATCGAGAAGTGCACAGCTATCGACTGCTCGCCGCACTCCGCAGTCAAGCCTGACACCTCGCTGTGCACGCGCGCAATCGCTTGGGCCGCCCCTTCGTGGTCTCCCGCAAAGACCAGCAAGAACTCCTCACCGCCCCACCGTCCCACCAGGTCTTGCTCACGCACCGCGGCCGCCAGGTCCCGGCCAAGGCGTCTCAAGGTGGCATCCCCGCACTCATGGCCAAACTGATCATTGAGGCGTTTGAAATGGTCCACATCAACAAGTGCCAACGTGAAAGGAATCTGCGATTCCACCAGGTTCTTGACGCGCTCCCACGTGGGCCTGCGATTGGGAAGGCCGGTAAGGACGTCGGAGTCGGCCTCCGTGCGAGCAAGGGCCAAGTTGCTCCGTACGAGATCACGGGCGGCCCTGACGGAACGGTTGAGCGCCAGCGCCAAAGTAAACAAGCTCAAGGACATCACAGTGCGGTTGAAGGTAGCGAGCGCGGTGGTCTCCGTCACCGACAGCGGCGCCAGCGCGCGCTCTCTGGTAAAGGTGAACTGTAAGAACAAGACCGCGGCCACGAGCACTGCGACTCCAGCAAAGCGCGTGCGTTGCCGGTTTTCAGGCACTAGCACCACTAGGCCGAGCGCTCCGATAAAGAGGTAGGAGCCAAAGCCTGCTTCCACGGAGAAGATCCACGCAAATATCAAGACAGGCACCACTGGCACCATCTGTGACGCTACTGCCGCACAATCGCGGTAGCCCTTGAGGTCAGCAATGAACGCGGCCGCCAGGACCGCCCCAGCGCCCAGCGAGACGTACGCGGCGAGACGTTGGACCGGCTCGTCTAGGGACGCAAAGTACACAGCGAACAAGACGGCGTGCAGAATGCTCGCCGCGAGGTAGCCGCGCAGAACCATTCCTTGGCGGCGGTTCTCGCGCTCGTGATCCGCGCGTAAGTCGTCACGGGCTTGGGCTAGAGACTCGGCCGGGTTTAGCCACGGTGGATCGTCCGCCGCCGCGGCACGCCTGTCAGGAACTCGCGCCATACCGATCCCTCGCTTAAGCGGTCTCTGCAAGGGAGGTCATGCTTCGAGGCTAGCGGGACACTTGGTCCCGTGCACCAGGAGTGATCATTCCCACTCGATGGTGCCGGGAGGCTTACTCGTGACGTCGAGCACCACGCGATTGATCTCGCGAACCTCATTGGTGATGCGGTTGGAGATCCGTGCCAGTACGTCGTACGGGACTCGGGACCAATCTGCCGTCATCGCATCCTCAGAGGACACCGGCCGTAGCACTACAGGATGGCCGTACGTGCGACCGTCCCCTTGGACGCCCACGGATCGGACGTCGGCAAGCAACACCACAGGACATTGCCAAATGTCACGATCCAGCCCTGCCGCGCTGAGTTCCTCCCGGGCAATGGCATCGGCCTGGCGCAAAATGTCCAGGCGTTCCTGGCTTACGGCACCCACGATGCGAATTCCCAAGCCTGGGCCCGGGAATGGCTGACGCCACACGATCTCCTCGGGCAGGCCCAATTCGAGGCCCACGGCGCGTACCTCATCCTTGAACAGGGCCCGCAGTGGCTCCACGAGCTCGAACTTGAGATCGTCAGGGAGGCCGCCCACATTGTGGTGACTCTTGATGTTTGCGGCTCCCTCGCCGCCGCCGGATTCGACGACGTCGGGGTAGAGGGTGCCTTGAACCAAGAAGCGCACTTCTTCCCCGAGTCCCGCCGCGTACACGAGCTTCCGTGCTTGCTCTTCAAAAGCCCGAATGAACTCTCGGCCAATGATCTTGCGCTTTTGTTCGGGATCGGTGACGTCCGCCAAGGCGTCCAAGAAGCGTGCCTTCTCGTCCGCGACCACCAGACGCACCCCGGTGGCGGCCACAAAGTCGCGCTCTACTTGCTCGGCCTCTCCCGCCCGCAACAGTCCATGGTCTACAAAAACACACGTGAGTTGATCGCCCACCGCGCGCTGCACCAATGCGGCGGCCACGGCAGAGTCCACCCCTCCCGACAGCCCGCAAATCACGTGGGCGTCCCCCACTTGGGCGCGAATCCGTTCCACTTGCTCGTCGATCACACTGGTACTGGTCCAGTTGGGCGTCAAACCGGCCACGCGGTACAGGAAGTTCTCAAGCGCGGCCTGGCCAAGCGGGGAGTGCTTGACCTCGGGGTGCCACTGGACTCCCGCGAGTTTGCGCGAGGTGTCTTCAAACGCCGCAACGGGCGCTCCGTCAGTGGAAGCAAGCACGGTGAATCCCGGAGGGGCTTCGTGCACGGCGTCCCCATGGCTCATCCACACTGTCTGCGCTTCAGGGCTGCCGTCGAGGGTGACACCGGTGTGGCTGACAGCGGCCTCCGTGCGCCCAAACTCACTGAGGCCAGTCTTGGCCACGGTGCCGCCGAGTGCCTGAGCCATCAGCTGGAATCCGTAGCAGATGCCCATGACAGGAACGCCGGACTCGTAGATGGCGGAGTCCACGGCTGGCGCGCCCACCTCATACACAGAAGACGGCCCACCAGACAAGATGATGGCCGCAGGGTCTTTG
>JAEYYZ010000060.1 GCA_023428185.1 Actinomycetes bacterium | reverse complement strand
TCAGAGACCGCATAGCTGCAAGGGTCCGCGCGTGTGGGTACGGCGCATGTTGGTCTTGGAGAGCGTCCGAGGCTTCGTCCCACACCACTATTGACGTGAGCGACGGCACTGGTTGAAGGGCCACCGGCCGGGTACCCACTACCAGTGCCACGCGTCCGTACAGAGCGGTCAAGTAAGCCTCGTATCGTGCCGTGGGTCCGGCATCGTGGTCGAGCACCGCGATATCGCCACCGTTCTTGTGCTCCCAGGGACGTAATCCCACTTCCTGGGCTACCTCAAGCATGTGACGGACAGCGCGAGCATCTGGCATCACCATGAGCGTGGTGCCTTCTCCCTTGCGCACCAGCCCATCAAGCGCCCACCCCAGGAGTTCCCGTGCAGGCACTACTGCTCGATCCGCGGACGGTGGAGCCGTCCACACCCAGCGGCCCGGCCGTGGGGACTCCACCTGCTCGTCGCCTACAGCCTGCGGCAGCAAACCCGCGCCCGCGCTCGTGAGGCGTTGAGCGGCTTCTCCAAGAAGTGAGAAGTTGGGCCGGGCGTCGGTGCCGGAAGCAAAGCGTTTTTCCACTGCTGCAACACGCGGCGGCGCCATGAGCCTCAACACGTCCCAGACAGAGCCGGCATACCGGCGGGCTACTTCGCGAGCAAGCGCAATCCCGTCCGTGGTGTACGAGGGCACGGGTGCCGCAGAGCGGATGCTTGCGGGATTCACACCGGGAGAAGGCTCGGTCGCCAGGTCGACCACCACGCCCGACAACAATCGGCCAGCAAAAGGAACCCTGACACGAGTGCCAACGGCTACGTCGGGGCTGAGCGATTCAGGTATCGCGTAGTCGAACTCACGGTCCAAATGCGGAACCGCGGAGTCGATCACGACTCGAGCTACTCCTGCCACATCACACGGCGCTGAGGAGCTCGTCCACTTTATCGGTGCGCTCCCATGTGAAGTCCGGCAGTTCCCGGCCAAAGTGTCCGTACGCTGCCGTCTGGCGGTAGATAGGGCGCCGCAAGTCGAGCGCTTCAATGATGGCGCCGGGCCGCAAGTCAAAGACCTTCTTCACGGCGGCAACAATGCGGTCCTGGTCCGTGGTGGCTGTACCAAATGTCTCGACATAGAGGCCCACGGGGTGGGCAGTGCCGATGGCGTACGCCACCTGGATCTCGCAGCGCGCCGCGAGCCCGGCTGCGACAACGTTCTTGGCGACCCATCGCATGGCATACGCGGCTGAGCGATCGACCTTAGAGGGGTCCTTGCCCGAGAACGCACCGCCACCATGGCGAGCCATACCACCGTACGTATCCACAATGATTTTGCGACCGGTGAGACCAGCGTCTCCTTGCGGTCCGCCGATGACGAACTTGCCCGTGGGATTGATGAGCGATCGGTGCCCGGACGAGTCCAAATTGAACTGGGCAAGAACCGGAGTAATGACTTCTGACTCGATCGCAGCCTTGAGGTCATCTCCGCCTGCATCGGGGTCGTGTTGGGAAGAGACCACCACAGTGTCTACGGTGACCGCCGTGTCACCGTCGTACCCGATGGTTACTTGAGCCTTGCCATCGGGACGCAACCCTGAAACCAAGCCCGACTTGCGGACCTCGGCGAGCCGTTGAGTCAACCGGTGAGCCATCGCGATGGGAAGCGGCATGAGTTCGGGCGTGTCTTGGCAGGCGTAGCCGAACATCAGGCCTTGGTCGCCTGCGCCGAGTTCGTGCTCGTTGCTGTCCGTAGCGTTGGAGACGCCTTGCCAAATGTCTGGGCTTTGCTCGCCGATCGACACAGACACGCCACACGAGTCGGCATCAAACCCAATGGCCGAGGACGTATAGCCGATGTCCCGCACCACTCCCCGGATGGTGTTGGGGATGTCCACATAGGCCGACGTGGTGACCTCTCCTGCGACATGGACCAAGCCCGTGGTCACGAGAGTCTCAACCGCCACGCGAGACAATTGGTCTTGCCGCAACATCTCATCCAGGATCGCGTCAGAGATTTGGTCGGCAACCTTGTCGGGGTGGCCCTCTGTGACCGATTCGGAACTGAACAGACGAAGTGGCATGCCGTCCACTCTAGTGCGTGGCACTGACGCGCTACGGGCGCCTCAATGCTGCTAATGCATCGAGGATCGCGTGCGCCACCAACGACTTTGAACCCTGTGCGTGGGCGACCTGCGTGCCGGTGGCATCGAGCACATGCACTTCGTTCTCGATGTCGCCAAACCCCGCGTTGCTTCCCACCCGGTTTACTGCGAGCAAGTCCGCGCCCTTGCGTATCGCCTTGGCCGAGCCATGTTCTAGGTAACTCGCTACATCATCACCAGTCTCCGCGGCAAAGCCCACCAAGATCTGTCCCGCACGTCTCGCGGCAACGAGGGAAGCCAGAACATCCTCGGTCTCCACCAATTCCAGCGTCAGTCCTCCGCCGGTCTTCTTGACCTTGACGGTGGACACCGACGCCGGCCTGTAGTCCGCCACTGCTGCAGCCATAATCACCACGTCGTTCTCGGGCGCAGCCGTCTTCACGGCATCGGCGAACTCTAGGCCCGTTTCTACGTCCACTCGCACGATGCCCTCCCCCAGTGGGAGCGCCACGTTGGCTGCCACCACTGTGACGTGGGCGCCCCGTTCACGTGCGGCCTCGGCCAGAGCGAATCCCTGATGTCCGCTGGAGTGGTTACCCAAGTACCTCACGGCGTCCACCGGCTCACGCGTGCCGCCTGCTGTAACGAGGATTCGGACGCCACTGAGGTCGCCCCAGGGCTCACTGGGCGCTTCCAGAGAGATCGCAGCGCCTTCAGCCACGGCATAGAGCGCGGCAACAAGGTCCTCAGGTTCAGGTAAGCGACCCACGCCGGAGTCTTTCCCTGTCAAGCGACCCGATGCCGGGGGCACCACATGAACGCCACGCGCCTTGAGGGTTTCGACGTTCGCTTGTGTGGCAGCGTGTTCCCACATCTCGGTGTGCATGGCGGGAGCGACAACCACGGGTGCGGAAGTGGCAAGCAAGGCGTTGCCGAGGAGATCCCGGGCCTCGCCATGTGCGTAAGAAGCCAAGAAGTCTGCGGTAGCAGGTGCAACCAGCACTACGTCGGCGTTTTGGCCCAGCATGACGTGCTCTACAGAAGGCACGTTCTCGAAAGTCCCTGAACGCGCCGGGTGCCCTGTCAGTGCTTCCCACGTGGCCCGGCCCACAAAGTTGAGGGAGGCCTCAGTAGGGATGACTCGCACCGAGTGGCCGTCCTCGACGAGTCGGCGGGCAACGAGGGCGACTTTATACGCGGCGATACCGCCGGTTACTCCCAGCAGCACGCGCATGGGCGTGACTTACTCGGTGGGTTCGCCGAGAACGAGGAGGTTGGCTTCGTTGATCTCGCGAAGCGCCACAGACAAAGGCTTGTCGGTGGAATCGGCCTCCACTAGCGGGCCAACATTCTCAAAGTGACCCTCGCCGAGGGCCTCGTAGTATGCGTTGATCTGGCGAGCGCGCTTGGCGCCGTAGATCACGAGGGCGTACTTGGAGTCCACCTTGGCGAGCAGTTCGTCGATGGGAGGGTTGGTGATGCCCTCGGGGGCCGCGATCGTTCCAGCCACGTGGACTCCTTGTGTTCAATCAAGCATGTATTGAGCGGCCTCTAGTCTACCGTGCAGATAGGACCAAGCGCTCCAGGTGGTCCACGGCGCGTTCTAGGTCGTCATTCACCACAATCTCGTCAAACTCCGCCGCGGCGGCCAGCTCCTCGCGGGCCGTCTCGAGACGCTGGGCGCGCTGGTGCTCGTCCTCGGTTCCCCGTCCTTCAAGCCTGCGCACCAACTCGTCCCAAGACGGTGGTTCCACGAACACAAAGAGTGCTTGCGGCATCGTCTGCCTCACTTGCCGTGCCCCTTGCAGATCAATCTCAAGGATGCTCGGTATGCCGAGGGCGAGCCGCTCTTCTACCGGACCCCTGGGGGTGCCGTAGCGATGCTTGCCGTGCACCGTCGCCCACTCTAAGAGCTCGTGGGATTCCACCAACCGGTCGAACTCGGCGTCGTCCACAAAGAAGTAATGCACGCCATCGATCTCTCCTGGGCGTGGCGCTCTCGTGGTGGCGGAAACCGAAACCCACACAGAGGGTTCGCGCTCGCGCAACGCCCTGACCAGTGTGCCCTTGCCTACCGCTGTGGGACCAGCGATCACTACGAGACGGCTCATTGACGCTCGCGTGCGAGCAACGCCTCCACTTGGTGAGCGCCCAGGCCCCGAATACGACGAGCAGACGAGATGCCAATCTCGCTCATGAGCAGGCTTGAACGCTTGGGGCCCACCCCTGGTAGGCACTGGAGCAGATCATGAACCCGGATCCCAGCAAGCGCATCGTCGGCTTTTGCACGGCGAATCGCCTGCTCGAGCGTCATCCCCCCGCGCGCAAGCTCATCTTTGAAGACTCTCCGGGCACTGCGTACTGCGGTCGCTTTCACGAGTGCTTGTGCGCGCTGTTCGTCTGACAGTTCAGGAGTGGGCATCGAGACCTTTCCTTCCTCTGGAGTCAGTCGTGCTCGGCTTGCGAGCCCGACTGCAAGGTGTACTGAGCGGCCCCAGCTGCCGCCTGAATGGCTCCCCTCAACTTCTCAACGAACGGGCCTGCGCTTAGTACTCCACGAGATTGACTGACAAGCACTCGCTGACGGGCAGTACCAAATACCTGCTGTAATTCTGCGGCGCCTGCACCTTGTGCTCCCACGCCTGGAGCAAGGATCGGACCGTTGACGGCCGCGAGATCGAGACCTAGGTCATGCACTGCGCCGCCTACAGTGGCTCCCACTACCAAGCCGATGCTTCCCATGGGCCGTGCGCCGTAGTTCAGTTCTGCGGCCGCTTGGGCGATCGCGTTCGCGACTGCGACGCCATCCGTTCCGCGTGCATGCTGGACCTCTGCACCTTCAGGGTTGGAGGTCAAGGCGAGCACGAACACGCCTTTTCCGCTGTGCTCTGCAAGATCAAACGCCGGCTGCAACGCGCCGAAACCCAAGTAGGGCGAGACAGTGATGGCATCGGCTTCAAGCGGCACGCCTTCGGCGAGGTACGCATCGGCGTATCCCTCCATGGTGGAGCCAATGTCGCCACGCTTGACGTCAAGAATGGTGAGGATCTCCATCTCGCGCGCCCTACGCAAGACATGTTCGAGAGCAGCGATTCCGCGCGCACCGTGCCGTTCAAAGAACGCGGAGTTGGGTTTCACCGCCGCACACGAGCGCTGTGAAGCCTCCAAGATCGTTTCACCGAAGGCAGCCAACGACTCCGCCGAGTCGGGCAGTCCCCATCGCGCCAAGAGTTCAGGATGAGGATCAATGCCCACACACAGTGGGCCCCATTGGTCCATGGCTGTAGCAAGCCGAGCGCCGAACGGCATGTGGCTCCTCTCTAGCCTCTCCCCTACCGGTTTGTCCTATTTGCACATGTTACCTGGGCTCACGCGTCCGTGCGGGCAACGCTCGCTTCCTGAAGGCTCATCACTTCAAAGCGTGAACCTTGAAGGGCGTCAATCGCTTGAACTGCAGCGGCGAGTTGCTGAGTGGTGGTGATGATTGCGGTGTCGGCCGCTGTTGTTGCGGCGCGGATTTCGTAACCATCTGCGCGAGAACCCTGACCAGATGGAGTGTTCACCACTAGCGCGACTTCCCCTGCGTTGATGAGGTCCACGATGGTGGGTTCGCCGTTGGGGCCGCGCCCCTCAGAGTTCTTCCGTACCACGGTGGAGGGAATGCCATGGCGCTTCAGTACGCGGGCAGTGCCGGACGTGGCAAGGATCTCAAAGCCGAGCTGGTGAAGCCTCGCCACGGGGAAGGTGATGGAGCGCTTGTCCCTGTCAGCCATGGACACGAAGGCCTTGCCAGACATCGGCAGTCCACCGAAGGCCGCAGCTTGGGACTTGGCGAATGCCATGGGGAAGGTGGAGTCGAAGCCCATCACCTCGCCGGTTGACCGCATTTCAGGTCCGAGTACCGAATCCACTGCCAGTCCCGCGTGGGTGCGGAAGCGTTTGAACGGCAGCACCGCTTCCTTGACAGCGATGCGCTGGTCCATGTCGTTGACCGCCGCGTCATCCCGAGGCAAGGTCCCGTCGGCACGCAACTGGGCGATGGTCTCCCCCAGCATGATCCGCGCGGCCGCCTTGGCCATGGGGATACCGGTTGCCTTGGCCACAAAGGGCACTGTGCGCGAGGCACGCGGGTTGGCTTCCAGGACATACAAGACGTCCGATGCCAGGGCGAATTGGACGTTGATCAGGCCGCGCACGCCAATTCCTTCAGCGAGGGCGAGCGTGGAGGCACGAATACGCGCAATATCGGCATCGGAGAGAGTGACGGGCGGCAACACGCATGCGGAGTCTCCCGAGTGGATGCCTGCTTCTTCGATGTGTTCCATGACGCCGCCAAGGAGCAGGTCGGTACCGTCGTAGAGGGCGTCCACGTCGATTTCCACGGCGAGGTCGAGGAAGCGGTCCACGAGTAGCGGGGCATCCGTGGCGTGGTCTCCCACGCTCGCCATCCTGGTCCCGTAGTCCTCCATCTGGTGGCGGTCATACACGATCTCCATGCCGCGCCCACCCAGGACGTAGGACGGCCGTACCAGCACCGGGTAACCGATGCGCTCGGCGATCTCCAGAGCTTCTTCGATGCCGTGGGCGGTGCCGTAGGCAGGCGCCGGAAGTTGCGCTGCATCGAGTACGCGACCAAACGCAGCCCTGTCCTCTGCCCTATCAATGGCCTCTGGCGACGTGCCCAGTATCGGCACTCCTGCATCGGCGAGACGCTGGGCCAAGCTTAGGGGCGTCTGCCCACCCAACTGCACGAGCATGCCCTTGACCGGGCCAGCCGCGAGTTCGGCGTGGTAGACGGCCATGACGTCCTCGAACGTGAGCGGCTCAAAGTAGAGACGGTCGGCGGTGTCATAGTCGGTGGAGACCGTCTCCGGGTTGCAGTTGACCATGACCGTCTCGTACTTGTCCTTGAGCGTCAGCGCCGCGTGCACGCACGAGTAGTCGAACTCGATTCCTTGTCCGATGCGGTTGGGACCGGAGCCAAGGATGAGTACCGCTTCGCGGTCCCGTGGCCGCACCTCATTCTCCGCATCGTAGGTGGAGTAGTGATAGGGCGTGTGGGCCTCAAACTCCGCGGCACACGTGTCAACAGTCTTGTAGACAGGCAGCACTCCGCCTGCCACGCGAGCGGCGGCCACGTCCGCTTCCGTCACGCCGCGTAGGGCCGCGATCTGCGGGTCTGACAATCCATGCTCCTTGGCACGGCGCAATGTGGAGGCGTCCAGTTCGGGCGCTAGCGCCACATCGTTGGCGACTTCGTTCATGAGCAGAATCTGATCCAGGAACCACGGGTCAATACCGGTAGCTGTGTAGACCTGCTGCAAGTCAGCGTGACCAGCATGCACAGCGCGTAGCACTTGCTGAACCTGAACCAAGCGTCGTTCGGTGGGAATAGAAATCTCGTTGAGCAGGCTCTCCAGTGCCTCACCAGTGGGCACTTCGCCATCCCAATGGAAGTTGGAGCCCTTCTTGTCGATAGAGCGAAGCGCCTTGCCCAAGGCCTCGGTAAAGCTTCGTCCCATTGCCATGGCTTCGCCCACGGACTTCATGGTGGTGGTAAGCACGGGGTCTGCAGCCGGGAACTTCTCGAATGCAAATCGCGGCACCTTCACCACGATGTAATCGAGAGTGGGCTCAAAGCTTGCAGGGGTGGAGCCCGTGATGTCATTGGGAATCTCATCCAACGTGTACCCGATGGCGAGACGCGCCGCGATCTTGGCAATCGGGAAGCCCGTGGCCTTGGACGCCAGGGCCGAGGACCGCGACACGCGCGGGTTCATCTCGATCACGATGATGCGACCCGTGTCAGGCTCCACGGCGAACTGAATGTTGCACCCACCCGTGTCCACGCCCACTTCGCGGATCACCGCGATGCCGATGTCACGCATGCGCTGGTATTCGCGGTCAGTGAGCGTGAGGGCCGGGGCAACGGTCACGGAGTCGCCGGTGTGCACACCCACCGGATCCACGTTCTCAATAGAGCAGACCACCACGACGTTGTCGTGCTTGTCGCGCATGAGCTCCAGCTCATACTCCTTCCAGCCAAGGATGGACTCCTCCAGGAGTACCTCCGTGCTGGGTGAGTAATGCAAACCGGCTCCTGCGATGCGGCGCAAGTCTTCCTCGTTGTACGCGAAACCCGAACCCAGGCCACCCATCGTGAACGAGGGACGCACCACCACTGGGTACTTCAAATCTTGTGCGGCCGCGAGACATTCGTCCATGGTGTGACAAATGAATGAGCGCGCGCTCTCGGCACCACAGCGCTCTACTACACCCTTGAATAGCTCGCGATTCTCACCAAGGTTGATGGCCTCGATGTTGGCGCCAATGAGTTCCACGTTGTACTTGTCGAGAATGCCTGCCTCGGCGGCCGCGATGGCTGCATTGAGGGCCGTCTGGCCTCCCAAGGTGGGCAGTAGAGCATCGGGCCGTTCTTTGGCGATGATCGATTCGATGATCTCGGTGGTGATGGGTTCCACGTACGTGGCATCGGCGAACTCCGGGTCCGTCATGATGGTGGCCGGGTTGGAGTTCAGCAGCACCACGCGCAAGCCTTCAGCCTTGAGCACGCGGCACGCTTGAGTGCCTGAGTAGTCAAACTCGCAAGCTTGGCCAATGACGATAGGTCCAGAGCCAATCACCATGACGGTCTTGATGTCTTCACGGCGTGGCACTAGTTGACCCTCTCCCCTACTCCGGCGCCGTGCGTGCGGCGTCCCTGCATTAAGTCCACAAAACGATCAAACAAGTAGGCGGCATCGTGCGGACCCGCGGCCGCCTCCGGGTGGTACTGGACCGAGAACGCAGGAATGTCGAGGCACTCGAGGCCTTCCACCACGTCATCGTTGAGGCACACGTGGCTCACTTTGACGCGACCGTACCCGGCAGGGCTGAGGGGTTCGCCATCCAACGGCGCGTCTACCGCGAAGCCGTGGTTGTGCGCCGTCACTTCTACCTTGCCCGTTGTCCTGTCCATCACCGGTTGGTTGATGCCCCGGTGACCAAACTGCAACTTGTATGTACCAAAACCGAGCGCACGGCCCAACAGTTGGTTTCCAAAGCAGATGCCAAAGAACGGCACCTTGGCATCGAGAATTTCGCGCAACACTCCCACGCTGCGTTCCGCAGCGGCAGGGTCCCCGGGGCCATTGCTGAAAAACACGCCGTCAGGCTTCTTGGCCAGAATCTCCGCCGCGGGCGTAGTGGAAGGCACCACCGTGACGCGAATGCCACGCGCGGCCATCATCTCGGGAGTCATCGCCTTGATACCAAGGTCCACGGCAACAACGTCTGCGATGCGCTCAGTCCCTTGCGGCGGCTCCACCACGTACTCACCGTCCACCGACACGGCATCGGCCAAGTGAGCACCGGCCATAGGCTCTGCTGCCTGCACACGCTCCAGTAGCTCGGCATCGTCCGCAAGCGAGTCGCCAGAGAATATCCCCGCACGCATAGTGCCAGCGTTGCGTAGGATGCGCGTGAGTTGACGAGTATCGATGCCCGTGAGGCCCACTACTCCTTGCGCTTCCAGGTCATCATCGAGCGTGCGCTGGGCGCGCCAATTGGACGGAATGCGAGCAGGCTCTCGCACCACAAAGCCAGAAACCCAGATTCGCCGGGACTCCGCGTCCTCGTCGTTCACCCCCGTGTTGCCAATGTGAGGTGCGGTCATGACCACGATCTGCCGGAAGTATGAAGGATCCGTGAGGGTCTCTTGGTAGCCGGTCATGCCGGTGTTGAACACAATCTCACCGAGTGTCTCTCCCCTGGCACCCCATGCGTTGCCGCGGAAGATGTCGCCGTTTTCGAGTACCAGAACGGCTTTCTCTACTGTCACTGCTTACGCCTCCTGAAGGTCGCGGCCGAGCGTGGGGTGAGCGTACGTCACCCTTCCTCGCAACACGGTTGCCACTGCACGTCCGGGTAACTCGATGCCGCCAAACGGTGAATTGTGTGAACGGCTTTGCGTCGCATGAGGGTCTACCGACCATGGCGCCTTGGGATCTACGAGTGTGAGGTTCGCTGGCTCTCCCACGGCAAGCGGGCGCCCGTGCCAGGCGTCAACGCGCCCGATGCGTGCCGGCAGTTCTGACAGGCGCACAGCGACGTCCTTCCACGACATCAGACCAGTATCGACCATGGTGCGTTGGACAATTCCCAGCGCAGTTTCCAGCCCAGTCATGCCAAAGGCAGCGGCGGCCCACTCGCAGTCCTTGTCTTCGTCAGGGTGGGGCGCGTGGTCCGTAGCAACAATGTCGATGGTGCCGTCGGCGAGGCCCGCACGCACTGCGTCCACGTCGGCTTGGGTGCGCAGAGGCGGGTTGACCTTGAACCGAGCGTCGTATCCGCGCACCGACTCATCCGTGAGCAAGAGGTGATGGGGCATCACTTCAGCCGTGACGTTGATGCCCCTGGACTTGGCCCAGCGGATGATGTCGACCGAGCCAGCGGTGGAGATGTGGCAAATGTGGACGCGGGAGCCAACATGCCCCGCAAGCAGCACGTCCCTCGCAATGATCGATTCTTCTGCCACGGCAGGCCAGCCGGTGAGGCCTAGCTCGCCGCTCACCACGCCCTCGTGCATTTGTGAACCCTCGGTCAAACGGGGGTCCTGGGCGTGTTGGGCAATCACGCCGTCAAACGTCTTGGCGTATTCGAGGGCGCGGCGCATCAGCACCGGATCGTGGACGCACTTGCCGTCGTCACTGAAGACTCTCACGCGCGCGCGGGACATCGCCATGGCGCCCATCTCGCTGAGCTGTGTGCCTCCTAGCCCCACTGTGACCGCACCCACTGGATATACGTCCACGAGGCCCACTTCTTGGCCGCGCGACCACACTTGCTCCACCACACCGGCGGTGTCCGCTACCGGAGTGGTGTTAGCCATGGCGTGCACCGCAACAAAGCCCCCGTGTGCGGCGGAACGCGACCCAGTCTCGATGGTCTCCGCGTCTTCGCGACCGGGCTCACGCAGATGCGTGTGGAGGTCCACGAGGCCCGGCAAGGCGACCCATCCAGAACCATCCACACGCGAGGTGTTCTTGCCCCCGGCCGAAGAATCGGCGGTGGCGCCGATGCTGGTGATCACGCCATCGGCCACAGTGATGGTCGCCTGCCTATCGCCATACAGCGATACGTTTTCGACTACTAGGGTGCCGCTCACTCCGCGCCTTCCTCTCCCGCGAGCAGCAAGTACAGCGCCGCCATGCGTACGGCCACACCGTTCGCCACTTGCTCCACGATTACTGACTGCGCGCTGTCCGCTGCCTCCGCGCTAATTTCTAGGCCCCTGTTCATGGGCCCGGGGTGCATGACGAGCGCATGGCTGGGCATGCGCTTGAGCCGTGCGCCATCCAGTCCAAAGAGTCGTGAATATTCCTCGGCGCTGGGGAAGAATGCCGCCCCGCCCCCAGTCATGCGCTCGCGTTGAACCCGCAACATCATCACCGCGTCCAGCTCATACGCTTCCAGAGCCTCATCCAACGTGTGAAGCACGTCTACCGGCCACGTCTGCACACCCACCGGGACCAGCGTGGGCGGACCTACCAGCACCACCTTGGCGCCCAGAGTGGTGAGCAGATTGACGTTGGAACGCGCCACGCGTGAATGCAAGATGTCGCCCACTATGCCCACGGTGAGGCCGTCGAGGCCTTTTCCAGCCGCGTCCGGCACCAAGTGCTTGCGCAACGTGAAGGCATCAAGGAGAGCTTGAGTAGGGTGTTGGTGGGTTCCGTCACCCGCGTTCAGCACACTTCCGTGCATCCAGCCCGAGGTCGCGAGCCGTTCGGCAGCGCCCGACGCCCAGTGGCGCACCACCACAGCGTCCGCCCCCATTGCCTGCAACGTCAGTGCCGTGTCCTTGAGCGATTCCCCCTTGGACACGCTCGAGCCCTTGGCAGAGAAGTTGATGACGTCCGCACTGAGGCGCTTGGCGGCAGCTTCAAAGGAGATGCGAGTCCTGGTGGAGTCTTCAAAGAAGAGGTTGACCACCGTCTTGCCGCGTAACGTGGGCAGCTTGCGGACTTCGCGCTCTTGGGTGGCCGCCATGGACTCCGCGGTGTCGAGTATGAGCACCGCTTGATCGCGCGTCAGGTCCGCTGCACTGAGGAGGTGCTTCATGCCTGGCTCCCACTGGACTTGGGGTGGGTGAGCAGCACGGCATCTTCTCCGTCGATCTCCTCCACGTGCACGTCAACACGCTCAGTTCGAGATGTGGGGATGTTCTTTCCCACAAAGTCGGCGCGGATAGGCAACTCTCTGTGGCCGCGGTCCACAAGCACAGCCAGTTGCACAACGCGCGGCCGTCCGAGGTCGTTGAGGGCATCGAGCGCCGCGCGAATGGTGCGACCGGTGTGGAAGACGTCGTCCACCAAGACCACCACGGCATCGTCTATCCCTGCCGGCGGGAGGGTAGTAGTGCCGATGCTCCGTGTGGGGTGGCGGTGAAGGTCGTCTCGATACATGGTGATATCCAGCGCACCGCATCGGGATTGCGCGTCAAAAGAGGGTTCCACCTGCGCGATGCGCTGAGCCAACCGATTCGCCAGAGGCAGGCCGCGAGTGGGAATTCCAAGGAGCAGGAGATCCGCTGCGCCATCGTTGCGCTCGAGGATCTCATGCGCAATACGGGTAAGAGCCCGGGAGATGTCGGGCGCACCAAGAATGGTGCTAGTCATTAGCACTTCCTTCCCCGCCTCACAGGACGGTACTTAAAGGATGTCTGTCGCTCCCGCGAGCAGTGGGGCCCACTCTACCCGAGCGGTTCGACCTCTCGCGCGATCTTGCCCAACACGCCGTTGATGAACTTGGGAGAGTCGTCCGTAGACAAGTCGTGAGCCAGCTCGAGTGCCTCGTCGATGGCCACCGCCGCCGAGATATCAGGGTTGTAGGCGATCTCCCACGTCGCAATCCTCAAGATTGCTCGGTCCACAGCGGGCATGCGATCGAGCTCCCACTCTTCTGACGCTTGAGCCAGACGCGCGTTGATGTCAATCCACTGCTCGATCACACCGGAAACGAGCGTGTGAGCGTACTCAGGGAGCGCGGTCTGCCTGCCAGGTTCTGCTTGCCGCGCTCTGAGGATGCCCGCGAGGTTTGCACCCTTCTGGTCCGCCTCAAACAGAACGTCAAGTGCGCGCTTGCGGGCTTTGGTGCGGGCTGACACTAGTCGTTCACGCGGCCGAGGTACTCCCCCGTGGCCGTGTTGACCTTGACTTTGGTGCCCGTCTCCAGGAACAAAGGCACCTGGATTTCCTTGCCCGTCTCAAGAGTGGCGGGCTTGGTGCCCCCCGTTGAGCGGTCGCCCTGCAAGCCGGGTTCCGTGTACGTCACTTCAAGCACAACCGAGCCGGGTAGTTCCACAAACAGCGGCACGCCGTTGTTCGAGCCCACTTGGGCCTTCTCGTTCTCGAGCAGGTAGTCCTTCGCATCGCCCATGATTGCGGCACTGACGTGGACCTGATCAAAAGTGTCGGGATCCATGAAGATGTAATCCGTGCCGTCGTTGTACAGGTACTGCATGTCGCGGCGGTCCACGGTCTCGAACTCGACCTTGGCACCCGCGTTGAAGGTCTTATCTACCACTTTGCCGGTGAGGACATTCTTCAGTTTGGTGCGGACGAACGCGCCACCTTTGCCCGGCTTAACGTGCTGAAACTCGATCACGGTCCACAGGTTGCCGTCGAGGTTGAGCACCGAACCGTTCTTGATGTCATTGCTTGAAGCCACGCTGAATCCTTGCCGTTGGTGGTGAAAAAACCTGAAGAAGTCTAGCCGACGCTCGCGAGGGCTTCGAGGGCCAACCGGTATGAGTCAATTCCGAAACCCGCGATGGTCCCTGTGGCCACCCCAGAAATCACGGACGTGTGCCTGAACTCCTCACGCGCGTGAGGATTGGTGAGGTGCACCTCGACGAGCCTTAACCCGCCTGTGGTGACGAGCGCGCATGCATCCCGCAAAGCGTAGGAATAGTGGGTGAAGGCAGCGGGATTGATGACCACATCCCAACCCG
>JAEYYZ010000019.1 GCA_023428185.1 Actinomycetes bacterium | reverse complement strand
GTAATGTGGCCACATGACGAGAATTGTCTTGGTCGAAGACGACCCAACTATTTCAGAGCCCTTGACCCGCGCTTTGGGTAGAGAAGGCTACGAAGTGGAGTGGCACGGGACGGGCCAAGGCGGCGTCAGTGCCGCAGCATCGGCCGATCTGCTGATTCTTGACCTCGGTTTGCCCGACATTGATGGGGTTGAGGTGGCGCGGCGTGTCCGTGAACGTGGTCTCACAGTGCCAATCCTCATGCTCACCGCTCGAGCCGACGAGGTGGACTTGGTGGTGGGCCTTGACGCGGGGGCCGACGACTACGTCACCAAGCCATTCAGGCTCGCCGAGTTGCTCGCACGTGTGCGTGCGCTGTTGCGCCGCCGCCACGGTGCAGAATCCAGTAGCGAACTGGAAGCGAACGGCGTGCGCGTTGACGTGGCCGCTCACCGCGCCTTCCTTGACGGACGCGAGCTGCAATTGAGTGGCAAGGAGTTTGACCTCTTGCACGTCTTGGTGGCTCACGCGGGCTCCGTGGTGTCACGAGACCAACTCATGCGCGAAGTGTGGGACGCCGACCCTCATGCACCCTCCAAGACGCTTGACATGCATGGCTCGTGGCTTCGCCGCAAGCTAGGCGACGACGCCAATAGCCCGCGATTCATCACTACCGTGCGGGGGATGGGCTTCCGCTTCGAGAACGACTAACCGGTGCGCCGCCGCGTCCTCGTCTCCACTCTGGCGGCCTTGGCGGTAGCCGTGGTGCTGCTGGGTATTCCGCTCATGATCCTGGCCGCCCAGATCGTGCGCTCCGATGCACTGAGCGACCTCCAATCCCGCACGGACACCGCCGCTCGCGCCTTGGAAGTGCGATTCGACGGTGGAGAAAACATTGATGAGCGCGTCATCAACAGCTACCTCGGAGCTTCACCTGGCGCGCCGGTGTTCATCGGCGTGCGTCTTCCCAACGGCACCGACTTGGAGGCTGGTGAACGACCCGCCTCGTCCTTCTCGGGAAGCCGCGTCTCCGCTTCCGGCGGGGTGGTGGTCATGTTGGTGGATCGGTGGGACATCTACTGGAAGTGATCCGCGTCATCATCTTGGTGTTCGTGGTGGGCGTCATCGCGGTGCTCGCGGGAGCACTTATGGCGAGGTGGCAAGCGAACCGCCTCGCCGCTCCACTGGTGTACCTCGCGGCATCGGCCGAACAACTCGGCACCGGCCACGTGAGGCTCAAAGTAGAACGCAGCGGGGTCGAAGAAATCGACATGGTGGCCGACGAACTAGTGCGCAGCGCAGACCGGATGGCGGCCCGGCTAGCGACCGAACGCCAGTTTGCCGCCGATGCTTCCCACCAGTTGCGCACGCCACTCACCGCGTTAAGCATGCGGCTCGAGTAAATTACCCACATGACGGAGCGCGACGATGTGCGCGCGGAAGTAGACGCCTCCCTTGAGCAAGTGGAGCGCTTGGTGGGCGTGGTGGATGACTTGCTGGGTCGTTCGCGCCGGGCGCTGGGTGCTGGAACCGAAGTGGTCAGTCTTCACGAGATCCTTGAGCAACAGCGAGAGGAATGGGAACCAGCGTTCTCCAAGCAAGGTCGCACCTTGCGGATCGCCCACAGCGAGGACCTGGTGTTCGCCACTCCAGGCGCGTTGGCTCAAGTGCTCGCCACGCTGATCGAGAACTCGCTCATCCATGGGGGTGGCACCACGCACGTCTCGGCGAGGGAAACCGGGTCAAGCCACTCGGTGGTGATCGAGGTGAGAGATGAGGGTCCAGGTGTGCCTGAGGAGTTGGCGCCGCTCATCTTTGAACGCGAAGTCACGTCAGGAAAGGGCACGGGAATTGGGTTGGCACTTGCGCGGGATCTCGTGACAGCGGACGGCGGACGGCTCGAACTTTCTCAACGGGTGCCCGCCGCGTTCTCAGTGTTCTTGCAAGGCGTGCCATCCATGATGGGAGTGGATGCAGTGGTACCTCACAGCAAGGCGCAGCGCCAGCGTCGGCGAAGGTAAGCCGCTTGACGCGGCGCTACTGGGTACCGCGGAACACGAAGAGCCGATACCCGGCGTACCGCGCGACCGTCCCCAACCCAATCCCTACGAGCGAGAAAAAGTTGTCCCACTGCAAAGTATCCAAGCCGAGGCCGTGGTGAGTGAAGGCGAGAGTGCCCGCTTCTAGCGCCAGTGCCACGCCGTTGATCGCGGCGAAAATGGCGAGCTCCGGTAATGGCTGGTGGCGCCGGCCGCCGCGGAAAGTCCAGCCCCTGTGCGCCCACCACGCGAACACGATGGACACGAGAGTGGCGATGACCTTTGCGGTGACAACACGGTCGCTGTCGCCGGCCACTTCCGCCTCTGGGTGTAGCGGTCCAAGACGCAAGAGGTTGAAGACACCGAGGTTCACCACGATGCCCGCTACACCTACAGCGAGGAAGCGGCCGAGCTCTCGGCTGCGCGCGTTCAACGTGGATGTCACGGTTGATGAGCGTACCGGCGGTAGGTTTGCTCTGTGATCGTGGCAGTAGTAGGAGGCGGGCAACTCGCACGCATGAT
>JAEYYZ010000151.1 GCA_023428185.1 Actinomycetes bacterium | reverse complement strand
GGGTGCGAGTGCTATTGTGAGCGAGCATCCCACGGAAGGCGCCTATCGCCCCGGCGGATAGCAATCCACGTAGCGAATTTCGCGGCCAGTCATGTTTACGCCGCGCTCGTGGAAGCACTCGCATTTTCCAGGCCACCCGGGCCAATGCGAGGGAAGGAAAGCAGTTGACTGACACCACTGTGGCCGCCGAACCAGGTGCGGCCCTCAGCGCGATGAAGCTTCCGCAACTCCAGGCTTTGGCCTCTGAGTTGGGTGTTTCGGGCGTTGCCAAAATGAAGAAGAGTGATCTTGTGGACGCTATCAAGAACGGTGGAGTCGTCGCTGATTCCGCCCCTGCAGCATCGCACGACGCCCCCACCACCCCCGTAGCAAGCGCTCCCGTCGCGGACGCGCCGCGTCACGATTTTGCGGACAACTCAACCAACGAAGGTGCCGAGGAGCGTGCACGCCGCGCAGCCGAGGCTGTTGCAGTTGCCGCTTCCGGTGACAGCGAACAGCGACCCGCACGCCAGAACAACCGCCGTGGCAACAACGACCGGCAAAACGGCGACCGTGAGAACAACGGCGACCGCGCCTCTGGTGGCGACCGGCAGCAAGGCGGCAACGACCGCCAGCAGAACAACCAGAACAACAACGGTCCTGACGAGGATCGCGACTCACGCCGTCGGCGTGGGCGTGGACGTGGCCGTGGCCGCGCGAGGGATGGCCAAGGTGGCGCCGTTTCCGAGTCTCCGGATGACGATGAGATTCGTGACGACGAAGAGCTCACTCCCGTGGGCGGCATCATCGACGTGCTCGACAACTACGCCTTTGTGCGGACCACCGGTTACTTGCCCGGCAAGAGCGACGTATACGTCTCCCAGAACCAACTGCGCAAGTACGGCCTACGCCGTGGCGACGCCATCACCGGTACGGCACGCGCACCTCGTCCAGGTGAGCGCGGCCAGCGCCAGAAGTTCTCGGCACTCGGAACAGTGGAGACTGTCAACGGCGTGAGCCCAGAAGAGGCCATGAAGCGGCCCCACTTTGGCGACCTCACTCCGCTGTACCCGCAGACCCGTTTGCACCTTGAGACTGACCCCCGCAACCTCACCAACCGGGTGATCGACCTTGTCGCCCCCATCGGTAAGGGCCAGCGTGGTCTCATCGTGTCGCCGCCCAAGGCCGGTAAGACCTTGGTGATGCAATCCATCGCCAACGCCATCACCGCAAACAACCCTGAGGTTCACCTCATGGTGGTCTTGGTAGATGAGCGTCCTGAAGAAGTCACTGACTTCCAGCGCTCAGTGAAGGGTGAGGTCATCGCCTCGACCTTTGACCGTCCCGCCCAGGACCACACCATGGTTGCCGAACTCGCCATCGAGCGTGCCAAGCGTCTGGTGGAGATCGGCCAAGACGTCGTGATTTTGCTTGACGGCATCACGCGCTTGGGCCGTGCCTACAACCTGGCCGCCCCGGCATCGGGCCGAATCTTGTCCGGTGGTGTGGACAGCTCTGCGCTGTACCCGCCCAAGCGCTTCTTTGGTGCCGCGCGCAACATCGAGCACGGCGGCTCGCTCACCATCCTGGCCACGGCTCTCGTAGAGACTGGCTCCAAGATGGACGAGGTCATCTTTGAGGAGTTCAAGGGCACCGGCAACATGGAGCTCAAGCTCTCGCGCCAACTTGCCGACCGCCGCATCTTCCCGGCCGTGGACGTCAACGCGTCCGGTACGCGCCGCGAGGAGATTCTGGTGAGCCCCGAGGAACTCAAGGTGAGCTGGAAATTGCGCCGTGTGCTCACGTCGCTCGACCAGCAGCAAGCCATCGAGTTGCTTCTTGGCAAGCTCAAGGAGAACAAGACCAACGCCGAGTTCTTGCTGCAGGTGGCCAAGACCACCCCAGGCGGGGAACCGGAAACAGAGAAGTAAGAAGTCCGCGCCTAGGCGTAGACTTGTCTGCTGGCCAGCCGGTTCACCGACGCAAAATATGTGTTCGGACCCGGCGGCAACTTAAGGGAGATCATGAAGAAGGACATTCACCCCGAGTACGTGGCCACCACTGTCACGTGCACTTGCGGCAACTCGTTTGAGACCAAGTCCACGGTCACCAGCGGCGCCATTGGCGTTGAGGTGTGCTCGGAATGCCACCCGTTCTACACGGGCAAGCAGAAGATCATGGACACCGGTGGTCGCGTGGCGCGCTTTGAGAAGCGCTACGGCAACAAGAGCTAATTTCGCTCCACTGACAACGTGGCCGAAGCCTTCGCAGCCGTCCAGCCATTGCTGGACGAGTACGCCTCCATTGAGAGCCAACTCTCTGACCCCGCGGTGCATGCCGACGGGGGACGGGCGCGTACTCTAGGGCGGCGGTTTGCGGAGCTCGGTCGCGTGGTGGCTGCGCATGCCGCATGGCAAGCGGCCTCAGACGACCTTGAGGCTGCCAGGGGAATGGCCGATGCCGATCCCGAGTTTGCCGCCGAGATTCCGGCGCTCGAGGAAGCGGTGGAAACCGCCACTGAGACCCTGCGGCGCATCCTCATTCCCAGGGACCCCGACGACGCCCGCGACGCCATCTTGGAAATCAAGTCCGGTGAGGGCGGCGAGGAATCGGCCCTATTTGCTGCGGACTTGCTCAAGATGTACCTCAAGTACGCGGAAACCAAGGGATGGAAGACCGAGGTGCTCGAGGCCAACCACACCGACATGGGTGGTTACAAGGACATCTCCGTTGCCATCAAGGCGCCGGGTGCTGTGCAACCGGAAGATGGCGTGTGGGCGCACCTGAAATATGAGGGCGGAGTGCATCGCGTGCAACGTGTGCCTGCCACCGAGTCGCAAGGGCGCATCCACACCTCTGCTGCTGGGGTGCTGGTGTTCCCTGAAGTGGAGGAAGTCAACGAGGTCCCCTTGGACCCCAACGACGTGCGTGTGGACGTGTTCCGCTCATCAGGTCCCGGTGGGCAGTCCGTCAACACCACCGACTCCGCGGTGCGCCTCACCCACATCCCCACGGGCATAGTGGTGAGCTGCCAGAACGAGAAAAGCCAACTCCAGAACAAAGAGAGCGCGTTCCGCATCCTGCGTGCGCGCTTGCTTGCCGCGCAACGCGAAGCCGCGGACGCCGAAGCCAGCGACTTGCGTAAATCCCAAGTCCGCACAGTGGACCGTTCGGAGCGCATTCGCACCTACAACTACCCCGAAAACCGCATCGCCGACCATCGCACCGGGTACAAGTCGTACAACCTTGACCAAGTGCTCAGTGGGGATTTGGGGCCGGTCATTCAGTCGGCCATTGACGCCGACGAAGCGGCCCGCCTCGCCGGAGACGAATGAACCCCTCGCTCGCCACTGTGGTGCGCGAGGCATCGGCGCGATTGGCAAGAGCAGGGGTGCCCAGCCCCGACCACGACGCCGCGGCGTTGGTGGCGTGGACGCTGGGCATGGAGACGTCTCAACTCAGGAC
>JAEYYZ010000138.1 GCA_023428185.1 Actinomycetes bacterium | reverse complement strand
CGGCCACAAACGCGAACCCACGCCGCCGGCAGGTATCACTGCGGCGAATTGTTCGACAGGCGTACCGCTAGGCATTGTGGTCACGGGCGCAAGTCTAGGATGGACGGGTAGACCACCGTTGATCTCGCAAGCGAACTCGGCGATGGCAGCGCACACATCGAATGCAAGAGGAGTAGCCGTGTCCCCAGCGCCCACCGTGTATCGCGGTCGCGAGGGAATGTGGAACTGGATAGCTCACCGCGCCGCTGGCGTAGCGATCTTCTTCTTCTTGCTGGTGCACGTGATTGATACCTCGTTGGTGAGGGTCTCGCCCGAGGCGTATAACGAAGTCATCGGCTCGTATAAGACCCCACTCTTTGGCCTAGTTGAGGCGGGCCTCGTGGGCGCTATCGCCTTCCATGCTTTCAACGGACTCCGCATCATTGCCGTCGACACGTGGGCGTGGGCGTTGCGCCGCCAACGGCTCTTGGCGTGGGTGGTGTGGATTCTTGTCGTGGTTCTCATGGCCGGCTTCTTGCCTCGTCACCTCATGCACATCTTTGGAGGTGAGTAATGGCCGCGCCCCAACTCACCGAACCCCGCAAGCGCCACCCCTCTGGCCGTACCCGCGCCAAAGCGGAACGGTGGTCGTGGATATTTATGCGGGCATCGGGCGTAGTGCTCATTGTCTTGATCTTCACCCACTTGTTTATCAACCTGCTCACTGGCGATGGCGTGAATCAGATCGACTTTGCCTTTGTCGCTGGAAAGTGGGCCTCACCGTTGTGGCAAGTGTGGGACCTGGCCATGCTGTGGCTTGCGATGCTCCACGGCGGCAACGGTATGCGCTTACTCGTCAACGACTACGCCGGTCCGCGCATGCGCCTGGTGTGGATGTGGCTCCTTGGGGCCGCAGTGACCGTGGTGATGGTGCTCGGCACTCTCGTGATCTTTACCTTTGACCCTTGTCCAGTGGGGTATGAACCCCCCACGGTTCCCCAATTCTGTGAGGACGTGCGATGACCACGGTTCATGAGTACGACGTAGTCATTGTGGGCGCGGGAGGCGCCGGCATGCGCGCCGCTCTAGAGAGTTCGCAGCGCGCCAAGACCGCGGTGCTCACCAAGTTGTACCCCACCCGCTCCCACACAGGGGCGGCTCAAGGCGGTATGGCGGCGGCCCTTGCCAATGTGGAAGACGACAACGCTGAATGGCACACCTTTGACACCATCAAGGGCGGCGACTACTTGGTGGACCAAGACGCGGCGGAAATCTTGTGCCGCGAGGCGGTGGACGCGGTACTTGACCTAGAAAAGATGGGCTTGCCGTTCAACCGCACCGACGACGGTCACATCGATCAACGACGCTTTGGCGGGCACACCCGCAACCACGGTGAGGCTGCCGTGCGGCGCGCGTGCTATTCCGCAGACCGTACCGGTCACATGATTCTGCAGACCCTCTACCAACAGTGCATCAAGCAAGAGGTGGAGTTCTTCAACGAGTTCTACGTGCTGGACTTGATCCTTTCCGCGCCGCCCCAGGGTGCCGCGCCTGGCGAGGACGTGGCCGTAGCCGGGGTCATCGCCTACGAGCTGTCCACCGGCGTGGTCCACACGTTCCGTGCCAAGTCGGTGGTGTTCGCTACGGGTGGCGCCGGCAAGATCTTCAAGACCACGTCCAACGCGCACACACTCACCGGAGACGGCATGGCGTTAGCTCTGCGTGCCGGATTGCCGCTCGAGGACATGGAGTTCTTCCAATTCCACCCCACAGGCCTGGCAGGCCTTGGAATCTTGCTATCCGAGGCCGCGCGCGGTGAAGGCGGGATCCTGCGCAACTCCGAGGGCGAGCGCTTCATGGAGCGCTATGCCCCCACCATCAAGGACCTCGCGCCGCGCGACATGGTGGCGCGAGCCATGGCCAATGAGGTGCGCGAGGGCCGCGGGGCAGGCCCCAACAAGGATTACGTGCTGCTTGATCTCACTCACCTTGAGCCCGCGCACATCGACGCCAAGTTGCCAGACATCACCGAGTTTGCGCGCACCTACCTAGGCGTAGAGCCCTACACAGAACCCGTGCCCGTGTTCCCCACCGCGCACTACGCCATGGGCGGCATCCCCACCACTGTCCACGGTGAGGTATTGCGCAACAACACCGACGTGGTGCGCGGCCTTTACGCCGCGGGCGAGTGCGCCTGCGTGTCAGTACACGGCGCAAACCGCCTGGGCACCAACTCCCTGCTGGACATCAACGTCTTTGGCAAGCGCGCTGGAATCGCTTCCGCCGAATACGCCCTCACTGCAGACTTTGCCCCCATCCCTGACGATGCCCACCAAGGCGTGGCATCGGCGGTAGAGCGATTGCGTGCCACCACCGTGGGCGAAGGCACAGAGCCCATAGCCGTGTTGCGCAAAGAACTCCAAGAGACCATGGACCGCAATGTCCAGGTGTTCCGCACAGCGGAATCACTCGCGGAGGCCGCCGAGGTTATCTCCAGCCTCAAGCAGCGCTACGCCAACATCGCCATTCACGACCGCGGCCAACGCTTCAACACTGACCTCCTCGAGGCCATTGAGTTGGGTTTCCTCATTGACCTTGCCGAGGTAGTTGTGGCCGGTGCCGCGGCACGAGAGGAAAGCCGTGGAGGCCACTACCGCGAAGACTTCCCCACTCGCGACGACGAGAAGTTCATGCTCCACACCATGGCCTACGTGGACGACGCTGGTGTGCGGTTGGATTACAAGCCCGTAACCGTCACCAAGTACCTACCCATGGAGAGGAAGTACTAACCCATGACTTCCGTTGCTGACGCTCCCGTTGAAGTGGGTGCTGTTCCCAGTTTTGAAGTGACGTTGCGCATCCGCCGCAACAACCCAGAAGGTGCAGGCGAGCACGCTCCCGGTGAGGACTACTGGGAAGAGTTCACGGTCCAGGCCCATGGCACCGATCGCGTCTTGGACGCCCTACACAAGGTCAAGTGGGAGCAAGACGGTTCACTCGCGTTCCGTCGGTCGTGCGCCCACGGTGTGTGCGGGTCCGATGCCATGCGCATCAACGCCAAAAACCGCTTGGCGTGCAAGACGCTTCTCAAGGACCTCAACCCGGCCCGGCCCATCACCATCGAACCCATTGCTGGTTTGCCGGTGGAGAAGGACCTCATTGTGGACATGGAGCCGTTCTTTGCGAGCTACCGGTCCATCATGCCGTTCCTCATGACCACCGGTTCGGCACCCGAACGTGAGCGCCTCCAAACCCCAGAACAGCGCGCGCGTTTTGACGACACCACCAAGTGCATCATGTGTGCCGCGTGCACCACGGCATGCCCGGTGTTCTGGACCGACGGCCAATACTTTGGCCCTCAAGCCATTGTGGGCGCACACCGGTTCATCTTTGACTCTCGCGATGAGGGTCAATGGGACCGCCTGGAAATCCTCAACGACCGAGCCGGAGTGTGGAAGTGCCGCACGGCCTTCAACTGCACCGAGGCGTGCCCTCGTGGCATCGAGGTAACTCAGGCCATCTCCGAGGTCAAGAAGGCGCTTAACACCGGCGAGTTCTAGGCCTTCGGGGCGGCTCCTTGCCGCGCCGACCCACTTTTCGTCGCCCCCCTCGTCTTCCCCTCTGCACGTGCCCGCTTCGCGGCGCGGGCGCGTGGACCCTCGCCCCCATCTGCCCTCTTGCACCGCTACGCTGCGCCTCGTGAACGTCACTGGCCACCGCCTTGCATAAATATTCGGGTCTAGTGAGGCGAGAGTGACAGATGTGACTCCCAAGCGGTGCCCAGTGACGATTCTGACGTGCAGGCACGTAGCGTGCATGCTCGCAACGTGCAGGCGCCCAGCGCCCTAGTGTTCCCTGCGCATAGCCCTGCGCGTGGTCACGGTGTTTCGCCTGCGGGGGCGTGAAGCGTCCTCAACAATGGTCACCGTCTCGCCTTCACGCGTCACCGAGACGGGCTGTGCACTCACACCCAGCCACGCCGCTCCCAGCATGATGACCCTGGCCACAAGGTCCACAAAGATCAACAGCGCTATGAGGGCCGCGAACGATGCCAACAGCGGATTGCGAGTTGCCGAGCCCACAAAGTAGCTGGTGGCTTGCTGCAATACTGCGATAGCCACTGCGGTCACCCCAATGGTGGACCACAGCACCGTGCGCCGAACCTTGGCTCGTCCCAGCACCACAAACGCCACTGCCACGAACGCTGCGTTAGCCAAGAGGCCCACCGCGAATGCCGTGCCGCGCACCAAGGCTTGGGACACGCCTCCCTCGCCCAAAGCGTCGGCTACCGAGCGCGCAAGAGTTCCTGCCACAACCTGCAGTCCTGCGCCCACGAGCGCAATGACTCCGAGCCCTACCATCGCAAGCACGTCGCGGAGTATGCCCGGTACGTTCGAGTCCCCTGCCACGCCAAGCATGGCGCGCACTCCGGCCCTCAAGGAGCCCAAGTACCGCATGGCTGTGCGAGCCAACACCACGAGCGCGCCAACACCCACGAGCCCGGTGAGCGCGGTGGGTTTGATGGCTTCGGGGTCCAGCAGACCCGGCTGGTCGCCGTCGGGGAAGAGGCCCGGCACCGCACCGCCCAGAAAGTCCAGGACGACATCCCGTGACGACTCGTTGCCAAACACCACGAGGCTGGCCACCGAGACCACGAGCACCACGCCCGCTGCGATCGAAGTGAGCGAGGCATACGCGATGCCGCCAGAAAGAATGTTGCCGTTGCGCTCGCTGAAACGCTTGATGGCCTTGCCCACTGGCTGCCTGTAGAACCACGTCTTGACCGCCTTGACGCGGACGGTCACTGACGAGACGGTGTCTCTCGCACCCGCCCAGACACGCTTGAGCGCAGTCATGAGCTCCGGCGTGCGGCGGGCAACAGGCCCACGCGGTCATAGATGCGATCCAGGGTCGTTTGGGCGATAGCCGATGCTTTGGCCGCGCCTTCAGCAAGTACTCCGTCGAGCTTGGCTGGGGATTCGATCCACTCGAGCGCACGCTCGCGGACGGGAGTCAGTGCCTCCACCACCACATCGGCCAAATCCGCTTTGAGGTGGCCGTACATCCTGCCCTCATAACTCGAGACGATCTCTGGGATCCCCTGGCCCGTGAATGCGGCGTACATGCTGAGCAGGTTAGACACGCCCGGCTTGTTCTCAGGGTCAAAGGCCACCACCGTGTCGGTGTCCGTCACGGCGGACTTGATGCGCTTGGAGATCACCTTGGGATCGTCCAGGATCTCGATGAGTCCATTGGGCGAAGAGGCCGACTTTGACATCTTCTTGGTGGGCTCCTGGAGGTCATAAATCTTGGCAACCTCTTTGACGATGTGTGGCTCTGGCGACACCACAGTGCCTTCACCAAGCCGCGTGTTGAGGCGATGCGCAAGGTCTCGTGACAGTTCCAGGTGTTGACGTTGGTCTTCTCCCACCGGCACCACATGCGTGTCGTAGAGCAAGATGTCCGCCGCCATCAAGAGCGGGTACGTGAAGAGCCCCACGTTGGTGCCAGCGTCACCAACCTTGGCCGACTTGTCTTTGAACTGTGTCATACGGCCAGCTTCACCCATGCCGGTGAACGTCGCGAGCACCCATGCGAGTTCCGCGTGCTGGGGCACATGCGACTGCACAAATAGCGTGGACTGTGCAGGGTCAACGCCTGCCGCCAAGAACTGTGCCGCGGTGGCACGGGTGCGGCGAGTGAGCACTCCCGGATCAGGGCTAGCAGTGAGAGCGTGCAAGTCCACCACTGAGTAGATGGCGTCTCGGCCCTCTTGCAAAGCCACCCACTGCACCAGCGCGCCCAAGTAGTTTCCAAGGTGCAAGGAATCAGATGTGGGCTGCATCGCCGAGAAAACGCGCTGGGTCATGTGTCCATTCTTTCAGGCTCCACACTCGCCCGATGCCCTTGGCACCGGCCAGCCGGTGCTCGGTTACGTGGACTCCGGGTCAAATGGCACCGATGCCATGGGTAAGGGAGTGCCCAAGGGGGGCGTGGCATCGGGATCAGCGGGGATGATGTGCTGCACTACGGGTGTCGAGCCGCTCGTGCGAGCAGCCCTACGGGGCGAGACCACAGGCTCTTCCTCGAGCGCTTCGCGCACAATGCGCCGAGGGTCGTATTGGCGAGGGTCGTACTGACGCCAGTCCACGTCATCACCGAACTCGTCCCGCAATACTGAGCGGCCTTCAGAAAGCAACGCCCTCACGCGTTTGACGAGCGTCTTGAGCCCGTTGACGTACTCGGGGAGCCGCTCCGGACCCACCAAAATCACAGCAAGGAGCGCAATGACCAGCAACTCGCCTGCGTTGATGTCGAACACGTGACTATTCTGACTGCCCGTCGCCGCCGTCGCCACCGCCAGGGTTGCCCAGGCCAAAGTCCACCTCGTCAGAGGAGGTCAGAGTCACCTCGACATCCACTTCTTTACCGTCCCGCAAGAGGGTGAAGGACACGGCGTCCCCGGCTGCCATAGCGCGAATACCCACAATGAGTACGTCGGCTTGAGTTACGGGCCGGCCTTGAAACGCGATGATAATGTCGCCTTCGCGAATGCCAGCCCGGTCTGCTGGGCTGCCAGCGACCACTCCAGCCTGGCCCTCTTCAAGACCCTCATCCGCGACCTTGACGCCTTGACCCGTATAGCTGCCGTCAAGGACTACCCCGATGACGGGGTACGTGGCCACGCCAGTTTCGATCAGTTGTTCCGCGGTGCGGCGGGCTTGGTTGGACGGTATGGCGAACCCGAGCCCCACGGAACCCGCCCCTGAAGCGCTCGTGGCGCCTGGCAAGGCCGCTACCGCCGAGTTCACTCCGATGACCTCGCCCCGTGCGTTGAAGAGCGGCCCTCCGGAGTTTCCTGGGTTGATGGCGGCATCGGTTTGAAGCGCGTCGATGAACGCTTGAGAATCCGCCCCGCGTGGCGTGACCGGACGATGCAGTGCGGAGATGATGCCGGTGGTCACGGTGGCGTCAAGACCAAGTGGGGAGCCAATGGCAATGACCGGTTCTCCTACCACCACTGCGTCGGAGTCTCCCAAGACCAACGGCGACAGCCCTGTGCGATCCACCTTGATGACGGCCAAGTCATAGTCCGCAGTGGCCCCCACGAGTTCGGCGCGTGCTTCAGAGCCGTCGTTAAACACCACAGTGAGCGTGGCGCCCTCGGCATCGACCACGTGGTTGTTCGTCAGGAGGTAGCCATCCTCGCGGATCACAAATCCGGAGCCGGACGACACTCGTTCACCGCCCACGGAAACTTCAATCTGCACCACTGACGGCAAGGCAGCTTCTACCACTGCCGTCACATTGCTCACGGGTTGAGCGCCCGCGTCGACCTGCGGCACCACTGTGGGCAGGCCCGGCGAGGCTGGGGCAGGGGAAAACTGCTCCCACGCCAACACCACACCAGCGCCACCTAAGGCGCCCAGGGCCAAAGAACCGGTGGCTATAGCCGCCACAGTGCGCCTGCGCAATGGCGATGCGGACGTCACCTTGGGGCGCGCGGGCGGAACGATGTAGTCCATAGGGGCCGGGGGCGCTGGTTCCGCCACAAACGTGTCGAGTTGGTCTTCGATCGGTGGCGTGGCGGCGGGCGACGCCGGCTCGTCTGGCGCAAGATGTGCAGGTTCTGACGATGGGTCAGGGGTGGGTTCACTGGGATCAGCAAAGTACTCGGGCATTCAAGTGTTCCTCAGGGAAGTAGGTTGACGAGTTCCTCGAAACCGTCGCTCACGCGATCGGCTATTCCCGGGCCCTCGACCTTAGGAAATTCCTCCGCCGCAGATTCAAGCGTTGACAAGTCGCATTCGCAACCGAGCGCAATCACGACGTCACCGGTCTGCCACACCACTTGCGCCGGCTCCACAGAGCTCACCACGTACACGTCCACTCCTTCAACATTCGCCCGCGGCATGCCGTGCACACTTGGAGCGAGAGTGCCGTGTTCTTGAGTGACGACCACTACGTCCATGCCACGCAGCAACGTCGCGATGAGCACGTTGCTGCCGTTGGCGCGGCGCACCACTTGGGCCTCCACGGGCACCATGCTCGACTCGTCAAAGTTGGGGTGAATCCAGCTGCGCAACTGGTCCCCGGATCGCATCCCTTGCGCGCCCATGTACACCACAGGTTGCGATGCGGATGCGTGCGACGTCACAAACTCGAGGCCCACTTGTTGAGGGGCACCAAGAACCCAAGCAGCACCCAACAGCAGTCCCGCAAACGCGCCCACGGACACCACAAACGCCAGGGGCCTGCGGTCAGGTGGCGCGGCGGCACGGCGCTTGCTCTTTTGCTCGTGAGCAGCAATCTGAGCAATACGGTCCTTGTCCAGGAGTCGTTGCGCAAAGGACATGTCGATCCCGGCATCGGCTGTGTTGAGCGCTTCACGTGCCGCACGCAGTTCGTGCCAGCGCGCAGAGCAATCTTCGCATTCGCCCAAGTGCGCCATTGCGGCGTAGGCCTTCTCGCCGGTCAGCCGACCGTCAAGCAGATCGTGGATCTTGTCCCCGAGGTGTTTTGGGGTCATATGGTGCCTCGCGCTGGAGCCCGATGCGCGAGCGATTCGCGCAACTTGCCACGGGCGCGAGACAGGCGCGAACGCACCGTGCCCATCTTGATACCGAGCGTCGCAGCAATCTCTTCGTACGACAAGCCTTCGATGTCGCTGAGCACCACTGCAGCGCGGTACTCGGGCGGCAAATCTGAAAGCGCCTCCACAATGTCAGAACCGAGGTTCGACATGTCGTAGGCGTCCTCAGGCTGGCCAGAGCGCTCATGCCGGTCAAACGAGTCAGACGTAGCTACGCCGCCGTCGTCGTCCGCCATGAAGTCAAACCGGATGCGGTTCTTACGGCGCATGCGGTCCAAGAAGAGGTTGGTGGTGATGCGGTGCAGCCAGCCCTCAAAGGTGCCGGGCTTGTACTGCGAGAGCGAGTTGAACACTCGCACAAAGACATCTTGAGTGAGGTCTTCAGCATCGTGTTGGTTACCCGTGAGGTGATATGCGAGTCGGTAAACGCGCGCAGCGTGTTGTTCGACAATCGCTTCCCAGCTCAGGTCTTGCTGGACAGGCGTGTCGATGGTCGAGGTCGCAGAGGTCGTAGCGACTGTAGTCATTCGGCCCCCTCCTTCACAGATTGGCAACGATCAGTTGTGCGTCTATGTTCCCACATTTTGCGGAGGCGTTCCGGGCGTGGGTCAGGTCACGGGCGCATACGATGCTCTGTAGGAGGTGGCTTGCGATGAGCAACGACGCAGCAAATTGGGCATTCGCAGAGGATTTTGTCGCTGAAGACGAGGTGCTGTTGCGTGCCCGCGACGCTGCCGACCAGTGGGGCTGCGTTCCTGTCCTTCCGGGCGCTGGTGCGCTACTGCAAGTGCTCGCCACGGCCATCGGCGCGCGCAACGTAGTGGAGATCGGCACCGGTGTAGGCGTCTCGGGCACGCTGCTGCTGCGCGGCATGGACCACTCTGGAATCCTGACCACTATCGACGCCGAGGCCGAGCATCACAAAGTGGCGCGGCAGACGTTCGCGGCAGCCGGCTTTGCGCCTGACCGCGTGCGCCTCATCACCGGCCGCGCGTTGGACGTGTTGCCTCGACTCACGGATGCTGGCTACGACCTCGTGTTGGTGGATGCTCGCAAACAGGAATACCCAGCATACGTAGAGCATGCGCTCAGAATCCTGCGACCGGGCGGCATGTTGATCCTGGACAACGCCTTGTGGCACGGGCGCGTACCTGACCCCGCTCAGCGCGACCCTGACACCACGGCCGTGCGCGAGGCGCTCAAGATCGTACGGAACACCGAAGGCCTCACCATCTCCATGGTGCCTTCGGGAGATGGCCTCCTAGTGGCCATCAAGTCCGGCCAATGACCGAAACCCCTCCTCGCGCGACGCCTACTCACGACATCCAGATCACCGTGCCGTTGGTGCGTGACTTGCTGGACACACAGTTTCCTCACTATCGCGACCTCCCTCTCACGTTTGCCGGGCGGGGTTGGGATAACGAGATGTTCCGACTGGGCGACGAACTTGCAGTGCGCCTGCCTCGCCGCGAGGCGGCGGCGCATCTGGCCGACACGGAGCTCGACTGGCTACCGCGCGTGAGCGCCGAATGGACGTTTGCTGCCCCCATCCCCGTCGCGGTGGGAGCTCCGAGCGATACGTACCCATGGCGCTGGGGTGTAGTGCCGTGGATTGAGGGCAAGCGAGCTTTAGGTGAGCCGCTCAACGCCGCCGGAGCGTTTGACCTGGGCGTGGCTCTGGCGCAGATTCACGTCCCTGCACCTACCGGCGCGCCGA